>JANNON010000406.1:0-21068 GCA_031399105.1 Blastocatellia bacterium
GCCACCGGTTCGAGGATCACGGCATTGCCATGTCGGCGTATCCGCACTTCGCTCGCGTCGAAGCGAAAGTCCTTGGGCAGCCGCAGCGCCTGCGAACGGTCAGACCAGAAAATCCTTGCAATTTCCATCGCAGCCCTTCAGTGATAGGTAGCAAAGCTACATATCAAAAAGGCGCGATGGCCCAGATTGACGAAGCGTTGAAGAAGGATGCGCAGGATCGCAACGCGTTGCTCTTGCGTTCGCGAGTCCGTTCGGCAAATGGACAGGCTGAGGATCTGAAAGCAGCCATCAAGGATCTCGAAGAAGTGTTGCGCCAGGAACCCGATTCGCGTCCAGGTCTCTATTTCATGGCCCAGGCAAACTACAGTCTCGGCTTAATGGATCAGGCCCGCGCTTTTGCGGGAGATCTGGAAAGAAAGTATCCCGAATATCTGCCCGCCAAACTAATGCAGTTGCAGGTCAATCTTGCCAGCGGCGATCCGAAGGCTGCAGTCCGCCTCGCTACCGAGTTGATTGATAAGCTCAGCAAGACCGGGCCCGATCGCGAGAATTCGCCACAGATGCTGGCGGAGATTCGACTCAAAGCCTATCTAACTCGCGGCACTGCGCAGGCCCAGTTAGGCAATACGGCAGCCGCTCGTCAGGATTTCATCGCCGCTCGCGAAGCTTCGCCAAACAACCCAGAGGTGTTCATCAATCTCGCAACCCTCGCTCGCACTGAAAAGAAGAATGAAGAGGCGGCAGCGTTCTATGAAAATGCACTCGCCCTTGATTCAGCGAATGCGCAGGCGCTCGGAGGCTTGATTGATCTTTATGCCCGCCAAGGGGACACGGCCAAGGCGCACGCCCGTTTGGATCAGGTATTGAACGCCTACCCGAATCTGGCTTCGCTGCACTTTTTGAAGGCGCAGATTTACGGCTATGAGAAGAATACGCAAGGCGCGGAAGCATCATTACGTAAGACTCTCGAGCTCGATCCCAATTACGTCGCGGCTTATTCCGCGCTCGGTGCTCTGTTTGTAAACACTCGTCAGGAAGATCGCGCCATTGCCGAGTACAAGAAAATTCTCGAACGGCGTCCCGACAATGCAACGGCTTACACATTGATCGGCATGCTGGAGGATGCGCGCAAGAATTATCCAGCAGCGGTTGATAACTACAAGTTGGCCCTCGAGAAAGATCCGAACTCGCTGATCGCCGCGAACAATCTGGCCTGGTTATACGCGGTCCAGAAAGAGTTGAACGGCAGTCTTGATGAGGCCGTTCGCCTGGCCCAGGGCGTGGTGCAGAAGAGCCCGAACATTGCAGGTTTCGTGGACACGCTCGGCTGGGTCTATTACCAGAAGGGATTGCATACGGCTGCTGTGGATCAGTTAAGAAAAGCTGTGAGTCTCGATGCGGCGGCTGCTAAAACCGCGAACGTTTCCGCCAGTCCGAACTATCACTATCACCTTGGCATGGCGTTGAAAGCCAAGGGCGATGGACCAGCAGCTAAACGCGAACTTGAATCAGCGTTGGCGCTCGCTGCCAAGGCGCCCTTTGCCGACGCCGAAACTGCACGCAAGGCATTGTCGGAGCTCTAAGACGTTTGAAAGTGGAGGTTGTTTTTTCCCCAAACAATTTCTTTAGATTTGTTAGAGCGATTAGCAATTCTCGTGTTGCTCCCACGAGGTGTTAAGACGACTCAACAAAGTAACAGCAATAGGAGTGTCGCATGAGTACTGAATTTCGCCAGCGCAAGCCGGGTGAATATGCAAAGATCGCGTGGAAACGAAAATGGTTGCTGATCCTGCCGGTGATAGCTGTTGCCAGCGCGGTAGGGTTGGTGGTTTGGCGCCTGCCGGATGTTTACGAATCGTCCACGCTCATCGTGGTCACCCCTTCGACCCTCCCCAGCTCGGTCGTGTCTTCCGTTAACGAAGACACGCTGACACGCCAACTAAGCAGCATCTCCCAGGTTGTTGCTAGCCGCAGTTCTCTCGAACCGCTCGTTCAGAAATACGACTTGTACAAGGCTGAGCGGCTGCGCGGCGAGCCGATGGAGGTTCTCATCGACAAAATGAGGGACGACATCAACGTCGAAGTGAACACCAGCCGTAACGACATCACCAACGGCTTCAATATCACCTATCGCTATCGCGACCCGCGGACTACTCAGGTCATCACCTCGGAACTAGCTACCAAGTACATCAACGCGCAAACCAAGAACGTCGTCGATTCAACCACTTCGGCTAACGAGTTCATGTCGCAACAAGTGCGGCAGGCAAAAGACGAGTTGGATGCGGTGGACCAAAAGCGCCTGGACTTCATGCAGAAGAATCTCGGCAACCTGCCCGGCGAAGGTGTGGCGCTAATGGGCCAGCTCAACGGTTGGCGCGAACAACAAAAGGCCTACATCAACGAAGTGGGACGGTTGCAGGATCGTCGCTCAGCAATGGCCAGCCAACTCGCCACAGTCAGGAAGTCTTCGGAACAGATTAAGGACGAGATTGCGGAGAACGTCACGGATCCCAAAACCACCCCGGCCTGGGGAGATTTGGCTTCTCGTAAAGCTGATCTGGTAGCACAGCTAACGCGGATGAAGACCGAGCTGCGCGATAAGCATCCGGACGTGATCTCCAAACAAGCTGAACTCGACTCAGTGACCGAGGCGATGGCTGATCTGATTTCCGACTGGAAACAGAAGATTCAGGAGAAGCAGGAGAAGCTAAAGAACCGTCCGGATTTGCAGGTTGCGGGATTTGAAAACGAGCTAAAGCTGATCGACGGTGAAATCAAGCGCCAACAGGCATTGATTGCTCAAATCGAGACTCAAATCGGTCAGCTCATGTCCCGCATCAATAATGTTCCCGGCGCAGAGATCGCGCTCGGCGCGCTGGATCGCGAATACCAAACAAGGAAGGGGACTTACGATTCACTGCTGGCGCAGCAGGCTAAGATCTCGCTCAGCGCTGACGCTGCGAATCAGCAGCAAGGTGAGGGAATCGAGGTGGTAGACGCCGCGAACCTTCCGTCGCAGCCAGTGGCGCCAAAGCGCTTCCTTCTTTCAGCTCTCGGATTGGCGATGGGACTCTTTGTCGGTTTGCTGGCCGTGGCAGCGTTTGAGGTACCGCGTTTGCTCACCATTCAAACGAGCGAAGACGCCGCGCATTACACCAACCTGCCCGTACTGGTCTCAGTACCCGAGTTATTGACTCCGCAAGAGGCGAAATCAATTCCGCGGCGCCGCCGGTTGCTGTTGGCTGCCGGAATTGTGGTCACCATCATCAGTATTCCCCTGCTCGCCCTCGCATTGAGAGCGACGCATATCTTCGAATTGTTTGCCGGTTCAGGACGCGCCTGATCTGCCAAGGTCCTCGAAAGGGAGGGTTCAAGAGTGTACGCAGAATTCTACGGCTTAAAAGAGTTGCCATTCGCGCTGACGCCGGATCCGCGCTTCATCTATTTCACACCTTCGCACACCGAAGTGATGGCCAACCTTCACTACGGAATCGAAAGCGGCAAAGGCCTGGTCGTGGTAACGGGCGAAGTGGGAACCGGTAAGACAACCATCCTGCGCTGGATGATGCAACGCCTTGATCGAACGGTGCTGGTCGCCTACATCTTCAATCCGCGGCTGTCGGTCGCCGAGTTTTACCAACACGTGGCCACGCTGTTGGACGTCACGAAGTGGGAAACGAAATCCGAACTGCTGCTCGAGCTTGGCAGGGCGTTGGAATCGCGCCACTCGCGTGGCTTGCGCACGGTGCTAATCATCGACGAAGCGCAGGGACTTTCGCCGCACGTGTTGGAAGAGATTCGTCTGCTTTCAAACTTTGAATCCGACACAGCAAAACAGCTGCAGATCGTTCTTACCGGCCAGCCTGAACTGCGCGACGTACTCAACAACCCAGACTTGCGTCAGCTTAAACAACGTGTCGCGCTACGTTGCGTGATCAAGCCTCTACCGAACGTTGAAGAGACGGATCGCTACATCACTTCGCGCTTGCTGGTCGCGGGAGCTGAGCGCATCGATACGTTTTCGCCGGGAGCGATTGACTACATTTTTCGCTGTTCCGATGGCATTCCGCGCAACATCAACAATCTTTGCGACAACGCTTTGCTCGCCGGTTACGCCGCTGGGGAAGGCACGATCGCCCGCGCCATCATCGAGGAGGTAGCAGAGACATTTGACATGCTGCCGCGCTCAGATCGCGGCTTGCAGGCGGGCGAAGAGCGAGAGGCGCCGGCCAGAATATTCTCGGCTGCCGGGCGCGCCGAATTGTGGTCAGCAGGCGCGGGTGGTCCGGAAGCGGAGCCGGAGACGGCCGACCCAGTCACAGTTGAAAGGACTTAATCGATCAAGAGTCGAATACCCCTTCGGTTACTGATCGAGAAGGAGAGCTAATGGGCAGAGTTTTTGATGCATTGAGGCGATCGAGTTCCACCCCTGGTGGATCTTCGAAGACTCGCCACGAATCGGATTCCAAGCATCGCAACGAGACACGCGTTGAGCGCGTTCTCCCTTCGGCGAAACAGGTTGAAGAGCAGTTATTCAGTGGCTCGTCAATCCTCAATGTTTCCGAAGATGCGGTGCACAACTCAGCGTCCACTGCGCACACTGCGGATGCACCCGACGGGCCGGCACTCCCCGGCGGAATGGCTTCGCGTGCTGCTGGGGCAACTTTGGGCGCTGCCGGGTCGGCGCGCGCTGCGGGTTTTGTCGCCTATGACATTTCCGCCGCGCGCGTCGAGCCTCATTTAGTGGCAGTAACACAACCGCGTTCACCTTACTGTGAACAGTTCCGTTCGCTACGCACGCGCGTTCTACAAGCCGGCGAGCGCGAGAAAATGCGCGTGTTCGTGATCACAAGCTCGGGAGTCGGCGAGGGGAAAACTCTTACGGCGCTAAACCTTGCGTGGCTACTCGCACAAACAGAAGGAGTTCGGGCGCTGATTATCGATGCCGATCTCAGACAGCCCTGCGCGACGGATTATCTGTCGATAGACGCTTCAACCGGATTGTCGGATGTGCTTGGTGGCAAGCTAAGCCTGCAGCAGGCGATTGTTCGATTGGATCCCGCAGGGCTCTATCTGTTGCCCGGCGGCGAGCCCCGCGATGACGTCGCGGAACTACTTTCCGGTCCAACCTTCGAGTCGGTCATCAAAGAAGCTCGCCGCATGTTCGACTACATCATCATCGATGCGCCGCCAATGGGAATCTTTACCGACGCCAGCATCCTGATTAGTCGTGCTGATAGCGCCCTGATCGTCGTTCGTGCAGGCAAAACTCGTTACGCGATGCTCGACAAGTTACTCGAGCAATTGCCGCGCGAAAGACTGCTGGGTGTAATCCTCAATCGTGCCGATGAGCAACTGGAATCGGGCTCTTACTACTATCAACAACGCTATTACCGGCGCGATAGAAGTTTGCAATCTGGCCCTAGTCCGCAGATTGAGGCTGAAAACGAAAAGGAGGTCGCAATCGTAAGTTGAGAGCCTCGCGCCTAAATACCAGGACCGTTTTGCTGTTGCTTGCCGAAGCTATTGTTACGTTCGGCGCGATAGTTACAGCTGTTTATTTGCGCCTGGGTATAGTCGACGCTCGCGATGAACTGATCCTGCGGCATGGATTTTTCAAAGCAGCGCTGGCGACTGTCTTCTGTCTCGCTTCTTTTTACCTGTTCGATCTCTACGACTTTATCGTCATGCACGACCGGCGCGAATTGGTCTTGCGGTTGATCCAGGCGCTCGGGTTGGCTTGGATTGCGCTCGCGCTGAGCTTTTATGCGTTTCCCCAATTGGAGTTAGGTCGCGGCATTGCGCTGATCGCCTTGCCCTTGGCACTGGCCTTGATGGTTGGGTGGCGGCTCTCGATTCATTGGTTCCTCGGACATCCAGATTTCGGCGAACGCATCCTAGTAGTCGGCTCGGGAAACCTGGCTGTGGAAGTAGCTCGTGAAGTTCTTAACCGGCCGGACGCAGGTTATCGGATTGTTGGTTTTGTTGGCACTGACTCAGAACTCCTCGGAAAGAGCCTGATTAATCCCAAGGTTATCGGCATCACTTCGGAGCTCAACGAGATCGTCAAGCGTGAAAATATCGACCGGATTGTCGTCGCGATGGGGGAAAGGCGAGGTCAGTTGCCGACCCAGGAACTGCTGCACCTGAGCCTGACCGGCAAAGTGGCGATTGAAGAAGGCGCCTCATTTTATGAGCGTGTCACAGGCCGCGTGTCGCTCCTGATGATTCGCCCTTCGTGGCTAATTTTCTCGGGTAGAGGCCGGGAGGCACGAGTTTCCGGAATCACACGCAACGTAGTTCACCGGCTCGTGGCGTTTATCGGATTTTTATTGTCCCTGCCAATCGCCCTGGTAACGGGAATTCTGATCAAGTTGGATTCGCGTGGTCCGATCTTTTACAAGCAGGAACGAGTTGGGAAGAACGGTGCCCCTTTTGTGTTGATGAAGTTTCGCTCGATGCGTACCGATGCTGAGGCCGATGGGCCAGTTTGGGCCAGCAAGAGCGACGATCGAACGACCCGAGTGGGCGCAATCATTCGCAAGGTCCGCATTGATGAGATTCCCCAGTTCTGGAACATCCTGCGGGGAGAGATGAGTTTCGTTGGTCCCAGACCGGAACGACCGCATTTCGTTTCCCAACTGGCCCAGGAGATTCCTTATTACGAGCAGCGCCATCTGATCGCGCCGGGCCTGACTGGTTGGGCCCAGATCAAATATCCGTATGGCGCCTCAATTGAAGATGCGCGTCAGAAGCTGCAGTACGATCTTTTTTACATCAAGAATCAGAGCCTGGTGCTCGATGCCATCATCCTGTTTGAAACAGTGAAGATCATTCTTTTTGGTCGCGGAGCTCACTAAGGTTTCGCAACCGCGTTTTGGAGGTAGGTTATGAAGAAATTGAACCACATGCTCTTGCTGGCGCTGACGGCGGCTTTTGTTGTTTCGTCGGCGGCAGTCGTCTCTGCTCAAACCACGGACGACGCGAGTAACAAGACGCGTCAGCGTCTGGTTACTGCCGATTCGCAGGGAAGTAAACCAGCGGCGAAACCGGCAGCCACGCCTCCGGGCGAGCGACTCGAGCCAGACGATACGACGCGGGTCCCTTCTGATATTCCTGAAGAGACCGTGGCGAACCGCAGCGAGCAGATGTCCGAAGAAGAGGGTGCGGTGCTTCCTTACTACAACAACTTCTTCAGCACCTACCGGCTCGGCCCTGAAGACGTGATCTCGGTCCAGGTCTTTGGCCAGGATCGCTATTCGCGCAGTGGGATCATTATCCCGCCGAGCGGCCGCGTCGCACTAGCCTTGATTCCCGACGGAGTTTTCGTGAGCGGTAAGACTGTTGAGCAAGTCTCCGAACTAATCAAGAAACGATATGACGAGTACATCATCGATCCGCAAGTGACGGTGTCGCTCGATAAAGCATCGTCCTATCGCTACAGCATTCTCGGTGACGTGGCCCAACCGGGGGTTAGGTTGATGAGCCGCCGTCTGACCGTGACCGAAGCAATTGCCGAAGCTGGCGGCGTTCTTTCCACCGGTGATCGAAGCAAAGTAGTCGTGCTGCGCAGGCAGCAGAATGGCTCGCTGGCGCCGATAAATGTGAATGTGGCAGCTATCTACAAGAAAGGCGCGCCGGACACCACGTATCTCGTGCCGGGAGATCAAATTCTCGTTCCCGGAAACAAGATGAAGAAGTTCAGGGAGATCTTCGCCACGTTCTCGCCGATGTTGAGCTTCGCTCGAGTCTTCGGATTGCCAATGCCCTATTAACCAGGACCTGGCGCTGCCCCGCAAAGGGCAGCGCCTCCCGCAATGGGTGAGCCCACACTCATGCGATCCAACCGCCAACGCAGTATGTTCAAAGCCCAATCCAAACGAGTTGGAAGATTGAAGTCGATATCAGCGGCGGTTAGCCTGCTGTTTCTTCTTTTGTTGCTCAACGCGAACGTGTTGGCCCAGGGTGCTGCCTGGTCGCGCCAGCGAACCGGGACTTTGGCGTGGTTGCATTCAGTTTTCTTTGTCGATCAGAACCGAGGTTTTGCGGTTGGCAGTCGCGGCACATTGCTGACAACAGATAACGGCGGCAAGACCTGGCTGCAGAAGCATCGTCCGACTGAGGATGTTATCCGTGATATCCACTTTCTCGACAGCATGACGGGTTGGATCGTGTGCGAGCGCAATGTCTACGATCTGCAAGCCGTTGACGAGCCACGCACTTATCTCATGAACACGACCGATGGCGGACAGCGCTGGACTCGCGTGCAGATGAAAGGCGCCGACGTTGATGCCAGACTGGTGCGCGCGGTTTTTAGCAGCGGCGGTCGCGCATGGGCGTTTGGCGAAGGCGGTGCGATCTATTCCACACGTGACTTTGGCGCCAACTGGACCAAGCTCAACTTGCCCACGCGACACCTGCTTTTAGGCGGCGCGTTTGTCGATGATGACCGCGGTTGGCTGGTCGGTGCTGGAGCTACGATTTTGCAGACTTCCGATGGTGGCGAAACCTGGCACCGTTCGCGCTTGGTTGGCGCGGAAGGCACTCGCTTCAACGCGACTTCGTTTATAGATAACCGTCTCGGTTGGGCCGTGGGTTCGAATGGCGCCATCTATCGCACCATCAATGCCGGCCGTTCATGGAGTCAACAGGCTTCAGGAGTCACTGCCGATCTACTCGACGTAAAGTTTCTCGATGCCATGGAAGGCTGGGCTGTTGGCGTAGAAGGCACTGTGATCTACACCAACAATGGCGGACTGCAGTGGACCCAACAGCGTACCAATGTGGCCCATCCGCTGGAACGCGTCTTCTTTGTTGATCGCACTCACGCGTGGGCAGTTGGTTTCGGCGGCACGATCATTCACTACGTGCGTGCGGAAGCACCGCGCCTGCGGCGCTAAAGAAAATCTCAAATTTCAGATCTGAGATCTCAGATCTGTTCCGGGGATAACGATGAAAAGTTCGAAAATCACGGCCACTCTGACTGGCGCTTGTCTGCTGTTAGGAACACTGGGCGCTCCGCTCATGGCCCAGGACAAACCGAAACCAGCCCCGGCAGGCACAGTGGCTCCGGTTGATACCGCGCCGGCAGATCAATCAAAAACTCGTTCACGCCGCGCAGCAGCCACTGCAAGTCCGGAAGCAAAGCCTGAGAAAGAGCCAGCAACTCCGGTAGTTGAAGAGTCTCCCAAAGTTGCGACGGAGCCCGCGACCGACGCTGCGCCGGATGAAACGAAAGCGACTCCCGCGGAAACGCCTGCGACAAAACAAGTCGAAGAAACCCCCAAAGTTTCGGCCCCGGCAAAGGCCACAGCAGCTCCTGATGAGATCAGCGAACTTCGCGATCAGATCGAAGCCGCCGGAACTGCGGCGGAGAAAACCCGACTCCAACTGCAATTGGTTGAACTGCTCGTTTCAAAGGGATCCAAGCAGGACGCCATCAACGAACTGCATGCGATGACGGCTCTCGAACGTTTCGATCCGCAGGGCTTCTACAATATTGGAAACGCATTAGCGCGGCTCGGTGATGCGGAGGGTGCGTCGAAGGCGTATCGCAAAGCAATCGAGCAGCGGAAAGGCAGATACTCGCGGGCATTCAACAACCTCGGCGTGATTGAATTGCGTCAGGGCCGTTGGGACCAGGCGTATGAAGCTTTTATGTCAGCGCTCCGGCTCGAAAACTTTCGCTATGCGGAAGCGAGTTACAACCTCGGTCGGCTGTATGCCGCGCGCGGTGAGTCGGATCTGGCTCTGCGCGAGTGGAAGCGTGCCGTTGCGGTGAATCCGGAACATGCTGCGGCGAAGCAGGCGTTGGCCGGTTCAGCTGGCTTCGCCCGCGTCGCAGTAGCTGAGACACCCGTCAAAGCATCACCAGAAAAGAGTCGAACCGTTTCAACTCCTCCCAAACCGCAGACGGTTGCCGCGTCATCGTCGCCGCGTCCCGTGAAGTCAGCGCGTCCGGTGACTCTCTCGGTTGATCGTGACACCTTCAACTATTTGCAAAGTGCGCGTAGTTCGCGCGAAAGAAATAAACCGGAAGACTCGGTGACGAACTATCGTCGCGTGATTGCGCGCATGGATGGTTACTTCGCGCCGGCCAATCTGGAATTGAGCTATGTGCTTATCAGTCTCAAGCGTTATGACGAAGCAATTGAGGTGTTGTTGCCGGTGACGCAGCAGGATGGCACTCGTTATCCCATTAGCTACTATCACATGGCTCGCTTGAATGAGACGCGTGGTGAATTGCAGCTTGCGGAAGAGAATTTCAATCGTGCCGCCTCGTTCTACAAGAACGAGAATGCCCAGTTCTTATTGGACTTGAGTCGCGTGCGAGAGAAACTGGGCGACCTGCAGGGTGCGCTGACTGCCTTGGAAGAGTATCTGGCACTGATGAGTCAAAAGAACCTCAAGCCTGACTGGTCAGACGAGCGTCTCGCATCGTTGCGCGGGAAACTCGCTGCTGCACCGAAGTAGGTCTCAAGTCCCAAGGACTCAGGTCACAAGAAAAAACTTAGCCGCAGATGAACACAGATAACGCGGATCTGAAAAGAACAGAAAGCAGTTACGCTGGTCGTTCCAATGCTTTTGGTTTTTCAGATCCGCGTTATCTGTGTTCATCTGTGGCTAACTATTCTTCATCTTGTGCGGCTTCTTCTTCCTTGAGACCTGAGTCCTGAGACCTGAGACCTCTCTCTGGTCGCATATGAGGAAACAGGATCACGTCGCGAATTGACTGCTTGTTCGTCAAAAGCATCACGAAGCGATCGATGCCGATTCCAATTCCCGCCGCTGGCGGCATCCCGTAAGACAGCGCTCGAATATAGTCTTCGTCCATCACCATCGCCTCTTCGTCGCCGCCTTCGCGCTCGCCCATCTGTTCAATAAAGCGTTCATGTTGCTCCTCCGGATCGTTTAGTTCCGAGAAGCCGTTCGCGCATTCCATGGTTGAGATGAAGAGCTCGAAACGTTCAGCGACGACCGGATTGTCGGGCGACGCCTTTGATAAAGGCGAAATCGTCTTGGGGAAATCGGTAATGAACGTTGGTTGCACAAGATTCGACTCAGCAGTCCTCTCAAACAACTCGGCCAGCTCAGCGCCGTCCAATCGATCTGCGATCCCACCCTGCTCGGGTGCGTACTTCTTGATCGCCTCCCGCATTGTTAATCGTTCAAACGGCTTCGAAAAATCCAGGTCGTGCTCGCCGAATTTCACGTGCGTGTGACTCAGCACTTTGAATACGGTGGCCGTCAACAGCTCTTCGCAAAAGTCCATCATCTGATTCACGTCGGCATAAGCCCAATAAAATTCGAGCATCGTGAATTCAGGATTGTGTGTGCGATCGATCCCTTCGTTGCGAAAGTTGCGATTCAACTCATAGACTTTCTCAAACCCGCCGACCAGCAATCTCTTCAGATAAAGCTCAGGAGCGATGCGCGCGTAAAGCGAGATGCACAATGCGTTGTGCCAGGTTTCAAACGGACGCGCGGCCGCCCCGGTGGCGAGCGGAGAAAGCATCGGTGTCTCTACTTCGAGGTATCCGTGATCATCCAGAATACGCCGCAGCTCTCGCAGAATTTCAGAGCGGCGTTCAAACACTTCTCGCGGGGTCAGATCGTTCTCATCACGCTCGAGCTTCAAACTACCTGCAATCAGATCGACGTACCGCTGTCGTTGCCGTATCTCAGGATCGTGAATGCCGTGCATCTTATCGGGCAAAGGCAGCAGGGCTTTTGACAGAAACTGCACCGTGTTTACGTGGACCGACAGTTCGCCGGTTTTGGTAATGAAGAGGTAGCCTTCAACACCAATGAAGTCGCCGTGATCCAACAGTGCGAGAAGTTCCCACCCTTTTCCTTCCTCTTCAATCACAGTTCTAGTGTCGTTGTTGATAGCTTTCGTGTCGGCCTTACGTATGTAAATTTGGAGACGCTCAACGCCATCTGAGAGGTGAACGAATGCGGCTTTGCCCATCACGCGAGGAGGCGACGCGATTCTTCCCGCCACTCTAACGATGATGCTATTCAGTTGCTGGTTCGCGAGTTCAATGGCCTCAGAAGCCGGCCGTTCACCCTCAGCGACGTTGGGTTCAAAAGCGCGATGCTTGCGCGCGACTGAACTGATTGTGTCGTCACTTCCGGAAGCGACCATCTGGCTGCGTTCAAACTTGTTCGGATAGACGTTGCCTACCAACTTGCGCAGTGCTTCGAGGTGTTCGCGCCTGACTCGAGTTTGATCGTTCTCTTCAATGAAAGGTATCGACAAAATGTTCTCCTGAATTGAAAGGCGTGATTATAGACATTGGGGATTGGCAATTGCTAATTGAGGTTGAGCTGCAAGACAAGACTTGCATTTGAGTAAATCAATCAAGATTGCAATTGTGCAGACTTGAATGCTACAAATCCAGGCAGCTTCGAATTGTCAGGTTTGCTGCCAACCCAACCTCATGTAAATTGATTTACGAATGGTTACCAAGATTTTGACTCTGGAAGAACTTCTTTCGGAGCGCAAACGCCTGCGCTCAAGGCAGGAGCGACTAGTATTTACGAATGGCGTGTTTGACCTATTACACGTCGGCCACGTCCGTTATCTCGAACAGGCACGCGAGTTTGGTGATGCGTTGGTGGTGGCGCTGAACAGCGATCGCAGTGTGCGGGAACTCAAAGGCCCGAGTCGTCCATTGATTCCCGAGTACGACCGTGCCGAAGTTCTCGCCGCGCTGCGAAGCGTCAGTTACGTAACTATCTTTGACGACATCTCCCCGCGTTCGTTGATTGCGACGCTGCTTCCGGACGTGCTCGTGAAGGGAGGCGACTACCACCTGGATGAAATCCACGGGCGCGAAGAGGTCGAAGCAGCGGGCGGCAAAGTTATCTCCTTGCCTTTCGTGGCTGGCGCATCGACCAGCACGATGATTGAGAGGATGAAGAACAGCGGTAAAGCATAAATGACAGAGAGCACCACAATTCAGTCGAATTCAGTTTTGCAAAACAGTCTCGAACAGGTTCGGCAGACGCCCGAGTACCAGCAACTGTTGCAGGAGATTCGCAGCGGCCATCGCGTAATCTCGATCAGCGGATTGATCACCGGTTCGTCGCGCGCGCTCGCGGTCGCGGCGTTGCAGCGTGATACGGGCAAGCTCTTTGCGATTGTCACGCAAGCCAATCGCGATTTGGAACCGTGGGAACGCGATCTGCGATTCTGGTATTGCGCACTTTCGGGAAAGACAGAATGTGACCAGGAAGTGTTACTTCTGCCGGCGTCGGAAGGCGATCCTTACGCAGGTTCTTCTCCGCATGCTGAAACGCTTGAGAAACGCTCGCTAACTCTTTGGCGACTGGCCCAGCAAACGCCCGATCTCTTATTGCTAACCTCACGCGCGTTGGCTCGCCGAACAGTTGCACCCAGCGAAATCGCGAAGGGCGGCGTGTTGCTGAAGCGCGATGCGGATCACTCGCCGGAAGAACTCCTCGAGAAGTTGGTAGCCTCGGGTTACGTGCGCCAGGATCCGGTAAGTGCCGTGGGTGAATTTTCAATGCGTGGCGGTATCATCGACATCTGGTCACCCGGAACGCCCGCGCCCGTACGCCTCGAGTTCTTTGGCGACACGATCGATTCCATTCGCGAGTTCGATCCCGAAACCCAGCTCTCCACTGAACAACTCAAGAGCATCGAGATCGCTCCGATGCGTGAACTGGCAGTGATGAGCGGCGATTTCAGTTTTTGGGCTGAGGCCGCGCAGGAACGATGGAACGACTCTCGCTACTCACGCGCGTTGCGCGATCGCACTTCCTTTGCCGAGGAAGGCGAGGCTTTTCCCGGGTGGGAATGGCTGCTGCCGCTCGTCCTGAACGCAAACTCGTCGCTGTTTGATTATCTCAAGGACGCCGTGCTGGTCATCGATGAGCCCACGGCAGTCGAGTCTTACTTGAGTGAGGTCTATCAAACTCTGGAAGAGCGTTTCGCAGAAACCGATGCCGCCGACGACATCGCGTTGCGGCCGGAAGAGATCTATCTGACCCCTCAAGAGCTGCGCGCTCGACTGGCCGAGCGCCAGCGTCTCGAGTTGCGCACACTCGGTCGTGCGGCCGCCGAAACGGATCAGGCACTCGCACTCGAAGCCGAAATGCCAAAGGTCCAACTCGGACGCAGCCGCGGACCGCGCGTTCCTCTCTTCCTCTTTCCCACTGCCGAGAAAGCGAATGAGATTGATCTGCGGGCGCAATCGGCTATGCGTTATCACGGCAGGTTGGCCGACCTCGCCGCGGATCTACGGCGGTCGCTGGAACAAGCGAGCTCGACGTTGTTTGTCATGCCGAGTCTCGGAGTTGCGGAGCGTGTCGTTGAGATTCTCGATGAGTACGAAATCGCAGCTGAGCTCGCCGTCAATCGCGGAAGTAACACGGCTCAGGAAAACGTAGCCCAGGTAATTGTGACCATTGGAAGACTCAGTGCGGGTTTTGAGTTACCGGCGGCCCGGTTGATTGTGCATATCGAGAACGATCTCTTCGATGATGCAGATGCGCAGGCTCTTGAGCGTCGCCGTCCCGAGGGACGTAAGACTGATGGTAAACGTAAGCGCTCAAAAACGGCGGCGTTCCTCTCTGATTTTCGCGACTTAAAACCTGGAGACTTTGTCGTTCACGTCGATCATGGCATCGGCCGGTTTGGCGGGCTACAAGTACTCGATCTCGGTCCCAGAACCGGCGAATTCATGCTCCTCTTCTATGCTGAAGAGTCGAAGCTGTTTGTGCCCGTCGAACGGCTCGACCTCGTGCAGCGATATTCCAGTGCCGAAGGTCATCAGCCGCAACTCGATCGATTGGGCGGCATCGGCTGGCAGAAGACCAAGGCGAAAGCGAAGCGAGCCATGCGCGACATGGCCGACGAGCTGCTGCGACTTTATGCCGAGAGAAAGCTGGTTGGCGGTTATTCGTTTGCCGCCGACACGCCCTGGCAGCGCGAATTTGAAGATGGATTCGAATACGTGCTAACGCCGGACCAGGAGACCGCGATCGAAGATGTGAAGCACGACATGGAAGAGCCAACACCGATGGATCGGTTGCTGTGCGGCGATGTCGGTTACGGCAAAACCGAAGTGGCAATGCGCGCTGCTTTCAAGTCAGTGATGGAAGGGAAACAGGCCGCCGTGCTGACGCCGACGACGGTGTTGGCTTATCAGCACTACGATACATTTCGATCGCGCTTTGCACCCTTCCCGGTAAAGGTCGAACTGCTATCGCGCTTTCGGTCGGCAAAGGAGCAGAAGGCCGTCGTCAAACGTGTCGAGGACGGCGAGGTTGACGTGATCATCGGTACACATCGTCTGTTGTCAAAAGACGTGCGCTTCAAAGAGCTCGGGTTGGTCGTGATTGACGAAGAGCAGCGTTTTGGCGTGGCTCACAAGGAACGCCTGAAGCAACTCAAAAAGAAGGTGGACGTTTTGACCCTTTCGGCGACGCCCATTCCGCGTACGCTAAACATGTCGCTTTCCGGACTCAGAGACATGTCGCTGATTGAAACGCCGCCGCGTGATCGACTCGCAATTCAAACTCAGGTGGTGCAGTTCTCAGAAAACGTCATCAAGTCCGCCATCGAACTGGAACTCGGTCGCGGCGGTCAGGTCTTTTTTATTCACAATCGAGTGGAAACTATTGAGACCATCGCCGCGCTGGTGCAGCGGCTCGTGCCCCAAGCTCGGGTTGCGATGGGTCACGGGCAGATGAATGAGAAGGAGATGGAGAAAGTCATGCTCGATTTCATTGAGCATAAATACGATATTCTCGTTGCAACGACCATCATCGAGAATGGAATAGACATCCCCCGTGCGAACACAATCATCATAAACCGCGCCGATCAGTATGGTCTTTCTCAGCTTTACCAATTGCGCGGACGTGTGGGGCGCTCGAATCGGCGGGCTTATGCGTATCTGCTGATTCCGGGTGAGCTTGAGTTGACGCCAATCGCGCGCCGTCGTTTGGCAGCGATTCGTGAGTTTTCTGACCTCGGAGCAGGTTTCAGAATTGCCGCCCTTGATTTGGAATTACGTGGGGCGGGAAACTTCCTTGGTGGACAGCAGTCAGGCCACATGGACGCTCTCGGATTTGATCTGTACACACAAATGCTGGAAAGGACGGTCTCCGAACTGCGAGGCGAAGCAGTCGAGGACGAAACCAGCGTTTCGCTTAACCTGGGCGTCGATGTTGCGATCCCCGATGATTACATCAACGACATGGGGCAGCGGTTGCGAACCTACAAACGCGTGTCTTCGGCCAGGGATGAAGAGACACTTTCAATAATTCATAAGGAAACACGGGATCGCTTCGGACGTTTACCAGAGTCAGTCGAACAATTGTTTGCTTACGCGCGCTTAAGGCGTTTGGCTGAAGATGTCGGGGTGATATCCATCGATCGTCCGCCCGACGGATTAGCAATCAAATTCAGTGAGAAAGCAAGAATCTCGCTGGAAAAACTGGGAGAATTCGTTAGCAGCAGGGGCACGGCGACCTTCGCGCCAACCGGCGTTTTGCGTTTGACGCTCAACGAAGAGGAGAAGGAGCAGATACTGCAAGTGGCGTTTGACACGTTGCGGGAACTTCGTGGGAGCGATTAGAATCGCCGGGCTTGTCCGTGGTCAGTAGTCAGTTGTCCGTAGTTCTTGTTAACAAACTAGGATTCTTTCAATGGTGGTCGGACACTCATTCAACTGACGACGGAAAAACAAACGACAACTGATTACTGACCATTCTGCCCACTGACAACTGACAATCTTTTAGGAGTATTTTTTGTGAAATCAAAATTCTTATTCATTGCTGCCTTCTTCTTCGCCGCGGCGCTGATTTGCTTGCAACCGTCGGCAGCGCTGGCCCAGGAGGGCGAGTTGCAAGTTGTTGACGAAGTGATTGTGCAAGTCAACGACGATATCATCACGCTCTCAATGCTGCGGCGTCAGTCCAAGGAGCGAATTGAAACTTTGAAACAGAATGGCATGCCCGAACAGCAGGCCACTGATGAGGTGACTAAGAAGCAGGCCGACTTAATCGCGACCTTGATCAATGAACAGTTGCTGTTGCAGCGAGGCAAAGAACTGGACTTGGCGGCTGAGGTCGAAGCTGAAGTGAATCGTCGCATGCTCGATGTTGCCAAGGAGCAAGGCATTAACACTATCGAAAAACTCGATGCGGCGATGCGTGCAAATGGCATGGATCCAGTTACCACCCGCCAAACGCTCCGCACCGAATTGATGAAGCAGGCTGTAATTCAACAGGAAGTCGATCGCAAGATCTTTTTTGGTTTGACTATTGACGAGTTGAAGAAATACTTCGAAGCGAATAAAGAGAAGTTCAAGAAGCCTGAAAGCGTAGGGCTGTCGGAAATCTTTCTGAGCATGACAGGCAAGCGGGAAGAGGACGTTAAAGCCCGCGCGATGGAGCTCGTCACCCAGTTGCGAGCCGGCGCCGATTTCGGTGCGGTGGCAGCTGCGAATTCCGAGCGCGAATTGAATGGCCAGCGTGCCGCACCGCAGAACAAAGGGAAGGTAGGAAACTTCGAAGTTCCCAATCTGCGAACGGATATCGCCGATGCCATCAAGAATCTGAAAGCAGGCGGCGTCAGCGATCCGTTGCGCAGTCCTGAGGGCTATCAGATATTGCGTGTTGATGAACGCACAGCCGGCGCTGCCACAGCGACTTTTAATGAGAACCAGGTGCGGGAAGCAATCACCATCGAACGCACGCCGAAGGAACGCGAGATCTATCTGCAGAACCTGAGAAACGATGCGTACGTCAAAGTTGCAGACAGCTATCGCGACGCGGTCATGCCTTTGCTGAAACTCAGCACTCCGGCAGCGGCCAAAGCGGCGGACGCCAAGGACCAGAAGAAACCGTAGGCAGGACTCGGGGACGCGGAGATACGGGGACGCGGAGACATCCGAGACACGGTGACACGGGGACGCGGGAACACGGGGAAACGGGGAAACGGGGACTCAATGCGCTTCCGTTTTGCTGACCCTGGCATTCCACTATTTCTGGACCTGACCAAGCGTCTGAATTCTGTTTTCTGTTTTCTGAATTCTGTTTTTGACATTCTTGCCTTCCGTGCGCCTCGATCTATTCCTCAAAGCCAGTCGCCTTTGTCCGAGACGCAGCGTCGCCCAATCGATCTGCGACGCGAAGCTCGTGACTCTCAACCAGCGCACCGCCAAAGCGTCACACGCGGTAAAACCCGGAGACGAGATCACAATTCGACGACGTAACCTCGAAACGAAAGTCAGAGTACTGGCGCTGCCGGCTGCGAAACAATCATCGCGAGAGGAAGCGGGAACGTTATACGAGTTGCTTGCCGAGCTACCCCTGGAGACGGAAGAATGAGAGTAGTAACACCGAAGGTGTTGGCGAATTCCAGCCCAGGGTCGCCACCCTGGGGCATAGTCAGTCGAGGGAAATCAGCACCCTGTCAGGGTTCAGGTGATAGACGCTCAGTCCCAGACATACCTCTCGTCATACGCAATTCCATATGCCCTAAGGAACGCACGATACTCATCCTGAAACGTTACGCGACGATGGTGCAGCTCCTGATTTTCTATGTAGGCTATAACCTCAGTGAGATTAGATTGGCTGACGGAGAACGCGCCGTAACCAGCTTGCCAGTAGAATGCCCTGTATCGCGATGAGATTTCTTTGATCCACTTAGATGATGTGCGCTTAACCTCGCGAACGACAGTCGCAATCGAGTGTTTCCGCGAGAGCGCGAACAGAGCATGAATGTGGTCTTCCACCCCACCGACGATTATGGTCTCGCAATCGTACTCGCGTAACATCTTTGCCAGGTACGAGTGCATGTCTGATCGAATGGGTTTGTCTCTTAGAAACGGTGTACGATCCTTGGTTGAGAAGATAAGGTGAGTCCACAGACGGGACAGCGATTGAGCCATGGTGAGGTGCCTCCTTCGTTGAAATACCCTTTCAGGGTGCTGGGATTTTAACATGACGATTCCCCAGGGTGGAGACCCTGGGCTGGAATTCGCCAACACCTTCGGTGTAAATGCGAACCGTTAGAATCGAGTTGTGTTCCCCAAGCTAACAGACGCTGAGTGACAATCCGACGAGGACTTATAGTCTTACCGGCGACCCGGCATATTCGTCCAGCAGATGAATGCTAAACCGAACTTCTTCCTCTTCGTAGTTGGCTCATTACTCTTTGTTGTGATGCCGCTGCGTGCACCTTCTATGTTCGCAAACCGCGCTTTCGATGTGAACGAGGATCTGGTGCTGCCGCTGAAAGATCCACGCATCGTTGTTTACAAAGGCGAACGGCGGTTGGAACTCTATTCAGATGGCAAAGTGGTGCGGACCTATCGCATCGGTCTCGGATTGAATCCCGTTGCCGATAAAGTAAGAGAAGGAGACCGCGCGACGCCGGAGGGTGATTTCTACATTTTTGTTAAGAACCCAAAAAGCGCTTACTACCTCTCGCTCGGCGTCAGTTATCCGAATCTCGAAGATGCCGATCGAGGGTTACGTGATCGCCTTATCACGAAGGCCCAGTACAATCGGATCGCCAACGCGATTAAGAGACGAGTGGGACCACCGCAATACACGCCTTTGGGCGGATTGATCTACATCCATGGCAACGGGTCACAGAGCGATTGGACATGGGGCTGCGTCGCGTTGGAAGATGAACACATGAAAGAGTTGTACGATGCGGTGGAAGTGGGAACACCAATAACGATTAAGCCGTGACCACAGAAATCAAGCCATTCAAGATCCGCGACATTCTGATCGATCCGCCGCTCGTGCTTTCGCCGATGGCGGGCGTTACTGACATCTCTTTTCGCCGCTTGTTGAAACGCTGTGGCGGCGTCGGCCTAACTGTGTCGGAGTTCATCTCGGTGGAAGGACTTACACGCAGCAATCCCAAGTCAAAACGGCAGATGAGGTTTTACAAAGACGAGCGGCCATTCGCGGTGCAGATCTTTGGTGGGCAGCCGGAAAGAATGCGGATGGCAGCCGAGATGGCGGAAGAGGTTGGCGCCGATATTCTCGATATCAATTGCGGTTGTCCGGCTCCGAAGGTAGTAAAGCATGGCGGCGGTTCGGGTCTGTTGAAAGACCATGAGCGCTTGGAAACGATACTGAAGGAGATTAAGAGGGTGATCACGATTCCGCTCACAATCAAGATCCGTGCGGGTTTTTACGATCACACAATCAACGCAGTTGAGACAGCAAAGCTTGCGGAGGCTTGCGGCGTTGAACACATTGCCCTGCACGGCCGCACAAAAGAGCAGGGCTATCGTGGCCTCGCGAATTGGGAGCTGGTGAGGCAGATTAAAGAGGTGGTGAAAGTCCCGGTGTCGGGAAGCGGCGATGTAACCACGATTGCTGGTGCCTTTGAGCGCTTCCGTGAAACCGGGTGTGATGGCGTGTTGATTGGGCGTGGGGCGATGGCGAATCCGTGGATCTTTCGCCAGATAGAAGACACGATGCGCGGTCGTGAAGTGTTTCAACCGACACTTGCCGATAAGCGCGCGCTGCTGCTCGAATATTTTGACATGTTGCGCGAAGACATGCCGCAGACCCCCGCGATCAATCGCATGAAACAGCTTGCGGGCCAGTTCACACGCGGACTACCGGGCGGCGCGTTGTTTCGCACGACGCTCTATCACTCGCACACGGTTGACGAAATTCTTAACCGTATCGAGGAGTACTTCGAGACTATCGAAGCAGGTAAGCAGTATTTTGGTGAAGCTGGTGCGCCAGTGGAAGAAGCACCGGAACTGAACTCATGTGATGCTGCCGCCTAATGCAAGTTTGGATGTTTGCAGGTTGGGCAGACTTTGCACAAGAAATGGCGCAGGGCGAAGCAATCAGAACCGCGGAGCGCAGCGACCGGCCGGCGCGAAAAATTCAACTGGATTTGAAGAGATCCCAATAGACCAGAGTAGTTGGGATCTCTTCAAATCCAGTTGAATTTTTCGCGCCGGCCGGTCGCTGCGCTCCGCGGGTCTGATTGCTTCGCCCTGCGCCAATTCTTGTGCAAAGTCTGCCCCACCTGCAAACATCCAAACTTGCAT
>JANNON010000426.1:0-8718 GCA_031399105.1 Blastocatellia bacterium
GCCGCGGGTCTGTGGCGTGGAGTCCTGAGGAGCGGGCAAGCTGTCGAGCGATTGCTTGATCGATGAGGCGACCGAGCGCGAACGGTTTGAGTCTACGGTTCTGACATTAAAGCTGTCAACAAATTAAATTACCCCAAGACCGTCACTGAAACTCTAAGATTTGTGTACGCCTGACGTACGCCAATTTGGTCCATTAAGCAGCTTTAGTTGATGTAAACATTGAACTTAGGCAGCTAAACCATTGCAGAGAAATGTCTTTACTCGCTTAAGCACCGATGCTACATTCCGCCAACCTTGCCTGTAAAGTGTTGACTGGCAACGGATTGGCAGATACCAAAGCACTCTATTTTGTGGTCACCCAGCTTAGCGTATCTGTTATCTTGTGGTGAAAACGACGGATCCGGTTAAGCAGCTTCTTAAATAACGACGATGTCAATCCGCTTCAGAACATCAGGTTGGCGCGCAAACATCGTGGACGAGTTTACGTTCGATGGTGTGCGACAAGTCAGTGACGCGACTTGTGGAGCCCTTCGGCAGCCGCAAACAATCGCAAGATACCTTAGTAGTTGGTCCCGACACTCGGTTCTTGGGCATTGATCAATGAAGACAAGATTATCCTTGATGGCGAAGACTCGGCCGGCCTATCGATCACGGGTCACTATCCGGAGAAAGATGGCATCCTTGCGTGTCTCCTCGCAGCGGAGGCGGTTGCGTCTCGCGGCGCGAGTCTGAGTGAACTGGAGGCGCTTAATCAAAGGACAGGGCGACTCGAATCAGGCCGGATTGGTGTTCAAACTGACGCCGCAGGTAATGCAGTCACTCAAGGATCGCATAAGCGAAGATCCTACCGAAGGGGTCGCCGGGTCGCAGACAAACCGGATCGATGGCGAAGTTTAGTTTCGAGGACCGATGTGGTTGCTCTTGCGACCATCAGATACCGAGCCGCTAGTGCGAATTTACGCAGAATCAGAAACAGCAACGGACGTGGAGGTGCTTCTTGAGCAGGGTGGTAAATACTTATTGGGTTGACGAACGGATTCAGTCGCAGCGAGTAGCTTCGCGCGATGCTTCCGCCTTGGCGCCAATGCGCGCAGTCTCGTTGGACATCATTGGAACGCGTGCCGAGGTCCGCCGCCGTGGCGGAATAATTCCCTCCTGGGTGATGTTTGGCATTGTCATGCTGGCCACGCTTGCTGTTTGCGTGACTGTCACGATGCGAACCCGCACGAGGATGAATGTAGCGTCTCAGCAATATTTCAAAATGCATAGTGATGTTGAAACTCTGCGCAGCAGCAACCAGGTGTTGCGCTCCGAAGTGGAGCAACTGCGTAACAATCCGCGCGCTATCGAGTCGGCTGCACGCAGCCGGCTGAACATGGTGCGAGCGAACGAAATCATGGTGCCAGCCGAATGAACCAGTTGGATTCATTTGTTTCGGACGGCGCTGGTAAGAGTTTTCCGACCTGCCGTACGCCTGCCGTTTTCCCCCGCTTAAATCCACGCATCCCGGTCTCCTTCCGAGTCCTGCGCGACTGTGACTGCCATCGCAGTCGCGCTCCCTTCTTAAATAAATTTGAAGCAAACAGCCAGAAGCTGTTCGAGATTTAGCAAGCCGCATTTCGATCACGAATCTTACTTTCGGAAGTTAGATCTCAACGCGTCGGCTATTTCTTGATTCGGACCGTTTGGTGTTCGCCGTTCGGCATCCGCCTCTCAACAAATTCCTTCCGGCTGTTTGCTGTCTGCTGATTGCTATATTAATATCCAAATCTCCTGACAAACCCCAGAAACTGAGAGGTTTATGCCTGAAACAAAGGAAATAATTTCGCCGCTGGAATCCGATCTCAACCGGTGGGAAAAAGACACCCTTGATCCCGTCTTAAGCAAACATCCGGAATGGAAAAAATCTTTTCAGAACGTCTCGCTCGAAGAGGTGAACCGTCTCTACACTCCGGATGATGTTTCCGGCGTGGACTTCGCGAACGACATCGGATTTCCAGGCGAGTTTCCTTACACACGAGGCATTCATCCGACGGGTTATCGCGGCAAGCTCTGGACCATGCGCCAATTCGCTGGTTTCAGCACTCCGGAACTTACAAACGAGCGATTTAAGTATTTGCTGAAGCAGGGCCAAACAGGTCTCTCTGTCGCCTACGATCTTCCTACACTGATGGGGTATGACGCCGATTCTCCTCTTTCCGAAGGCGAAGTAGGAAAGTGCGGAGTCGCGGTGTCGTCGCTCGCCGACATGGAGGTCTTGTTTGACGGAATCCCACTCGAGCAAGTCACCGTTTCGCAGACTATCAACGCGCCGGCCTCTGTGTTGTTGGCAATGTATTTAGTGGTCGCTGAAAAGCAGGGCGCTGACTGGAAAAAGATCTCCGGAACGCTTCAGAACGACATCTTGAAGGAGTACATCGCGCAGAAGGAATGGATCTATCCCATTCGACCGGCGATGAAACTGGTCGTTGACACCTTTGAGTTCTGCACTCAGCACGTACCTCGTTACAACCCAGTTTCAGTGAGTGGCTATCACATTCGTGAAGCTGGAGCCACTGCTGCCCAGGAGCTTGCCTTCACTTTGCGCGACGGTCTCGAATACGTCGAATGGGGAATGAAAGCAGGCTTGAACGTTGATGAGTTTGTGCCGCGAATTTCCTTCTTCTTTAATGCCCACAACGATTTCTTTGAAGAGGTCGCGAAGTACCGCGCAGCTCGTCGAATTTGGGCGCGTGAAATGCGCGAGCGATTCGGTTCCACGAACGAGCGCACATTGAAGCTCCGTTTCCACACGCAGACAGCGGGTGTCTCGCTAACTGTGCAACAACCACTGAACAATATTGTGCGCGTTGCGATTCAGGCGCTTGCCGGCGTGCTCGGTGGGACGCAAAGTCTGCACACTGACGCGTACGACGAAGCTTTGGCACTACCCACCGACCGCGCCGCGTTAATCGCGTTACGAACTCAGCAGATCATCGCCGAAGAGACGGGCGTAGCGAACACCGTCGACCCGCTGGGCGGTTCTTATTTTGTCGAGTCGTTGACTCAGAAGATGGAGGAGCGAACCCAGGAGTACTTCCGCAAGATCGATTCGATGGGAGGTATGGTGGGCGCTATCGAGAAAGGTTTTCCGCAACGCGAAATTCAGGATTCGGCATATCAATATCAGAAAGCGGTGGAGCGAGGCGAACAGGTGATCGTCGGCGTGAATAAGTACCAGATGGAAGGCGAGGCGCCAATCGCAACTCTCGTGATCGATGATTCCGTTCGCACTCATCAAATAGATCGACTGCAAAGAACTCGGGATAAGCGCGATGCTGGTGCTGTCGCAAGTGGCCTCGAGAAACTCAAACTCGCGGCTCAGAATGAAGAGAACACCATGCCCGCCACGATGGAAGCGGTGCGAGCCTACGCCACACTCGGTGAAATCTGCTCCGCGCTTCGAGATGTCTACGGTGTTTACGAAGAACCAGCGTTCTAACTTTAGCGGGAACTTCACTCCTACGACTCATAAAACCAAATGCGTCCATTATCGATAGCAATCTTGATCGTTCTGGTGTGCTCTGTTCTCACTGCGCAAACAAAAGTGATAACTACACTTTCGGATGAGAGCGTCTTTATAACGCGCAAACGAGTAGTGCTTGTCCGTACTGGTCGGGTTGTGAAGCAATTCCCCGAAAAAAGACGCGCAGTGGTTGTCTATCCGGTGATCAGCGGTCTGCGTGATCCAGCGGTGCTACAAAAAGTTCGCGCCCTGCTTACGGTGAAGAACATCTTTGACTCTTCGTTAGCCGAGTACCGCCGAGACACCTGGTTAGAAGAGTTCAACTACAAGGTTAACCACAACTGGGACGGCATTCTGGACATCACGTTCACGCAAATGGGAAGCGCTGCTTATCCCGACTCACAGTCAAAGCATCTAGCGATCGATTTGAAGACTGGCAACCTGCTAAAAGCGACAGACTCTTTTCATGCGAACAAGTTGGACGAGCTCGCCAGTCTGGTGGACAAAAAACTGCAGGCTGAAGTTGCGGAGCTAATTGTTGAGGCGAAGCGGGACCCGCATCAGGATCAGGATGGCAAACAGAACATCATCGACGCCCTCGAACAGCAGAAGTTCAAGCTCGAACATCTCGATGACTATTCAGTGGGAGCGAAAGGCATCACCTTCCTGTACGACGCAGGCTTTCCGCATGTCATCCAGGCACTGCAGCCTGTCGGCGAATACTTTGTTGTTTACTCAGAGTTGAAGTCATTCATCAAATCGGATGGACCGCTGGGGCAATTCGTGCGCTAAGGATAGAATGAAAACTATGAACACAAGAAAGATTCGAGTGCTGGTCGCCAAGCCCGGGCTCGACGGACACGATCGCGGTGCCAAAGTGATCGCACGTGCGCTACGCGACGCCGGCATGGAAGTCATCTACACAGGCCTCCGGCAGACGCCTGAGATGATCGCCGCCGCGGCGCTACAGGAAGACGTTGATGCCGTCGGCGTTTCGATCCTGAGTGGAGCCCATAACACTCTCTGTCCGCGCATTGTTCAGTTGTTGCGAGAGAAAGGCATGGACGACTGTTTGGTGCTGCTGGGCGGAATAGTGCCGCAAGAGGACGTTCCCAAACTGAAGGCTGAAGGCGTCGCCGAAATATTCCTTCCCGGCACTTCCACTGAAGATATCGTTAAGTTTCTTCGCGAGAACGTGAAACCTCGCGAGTAAGAGGAGCAGCGCAGACTACGCTGGTTCTTAGGCGAAAGACTGACATCAACATCCCTTCTGCTTCCAGTCGAGCAACACCATCCGCCAGCAAGGCTTGGCACTAAAAGTGGGTACATCGCTACCAGGCTTTCCTCTCATTCACCCCAACCGCCAGCGGGAATATCAGGCGTGCACTTTCTGTGCAAAGGTCCCCCAGCAATGAATGATGATCTCGAGCGTTCCACGATTCTGACCGAAGTGGTCGAGTCGGTCGCCATCATTCGTTTCAATCGTCCCACCGAGCGCAATCCGCTCTCCGCCGACACGTTGCGCGACCTGGAAAGCCAGACTGCTTCCCTAACGGCTCGTGCTGATGTCGATTCCTTGATCTTCACTGGAGCCCAGGATGTGTTTGCCTCAGGTGCAAATATTCGAGAGTTAACTCAACTCGAACCAGCAACCGCCAAAGCGTTTTCGGAGTTTGGACAGAGCCTCTTCCAATCGATCGCGGATGCGAGACAGGTGACAATCGCGGCAATTAACGGTTACTGCATGGGAGGCGCATTGGATCTCGCGCTCGCTTGTGACATTCGCGTAGCATCTGCTGCCGCGGTGTTCGCTCATCCGGGAGGGCGGTTGGGAATCATCACTGGTTGGGGTGGAACGCAACGTTTGCCTCGGATCATTGGCAAGTCAAGAGCGTTGGACTTGTTCCTAACAGCGCGGCGTTTCGATGCGAATGAAGCACTTGCGATGGGACTTATCACCGCCATTCACGATCCGGTATTGGACTACGCGATTGAGTTAGCTCAGAAGATTTCTAAGGAACGTCAGCGATCCACAGATTTCACCGATTTCACCGATTAGAAAAACCGCGAGAACTACGCTCTCATTCGCGGTCCTTGTCATCTGTGTCATCTGTGTAATCTGTGGAGTTGTTTTCCTATTTCTTCTTCAGGAAGCGGGCGATTCCCTGCTGGCAATCATTGGTCATTCGCGCGATGACATTTACGTCAACACCGGTTTTTAACGCAGACTCAAATGACATTCCGTCGATCTGATACAAGAGAGATTTAGTAAGAGACACAGCCGAGGGGCTCATCTTCTGAAACTCTCTGACGTACAGATCAACCTCTCCCATGAAATGCTCGTCGAGGAATACCCGATTAACTAGTCCAATACGTTCAGCATCGTCTGCGCTGATCTCAGCTCCGCGCGTCAAAAGCTCAAACGCTCGCTTCTCAGGTACGTTCCGCCGCAGGAGGGCCGTCACCATCGCCGGCACGAAACCGATCTTCACTTCTGGATAACCAAAGCGCGCTGAACTTGCCGCCAGGACGATGTCGCACGCGCTTGCGAGTCCGCAGCCGCCGGCGAGCGCGCGTCCATGGACCGCCGCCACTACCGGAACGCGCACTTGCCGAATCAGCGTGAAAGCTTCCATCAACGAACTCGCGTCGTCGACATTCTCCGCCATCGAACCGTCGGCGATCTTCTGCAGCGCTGACAGATCCGCGCCAGAACAAAAATCTTTTCCGGCCCCCGCGATCACGATTGCGCGGACACTTTCATCCTGATCGGCTATTCGTAAATGGTGCTTGAGGCCGGCAATTAACTCATCGTTTAGTGCATTCCGTTTTTCCGGCCGGTTGAGGTTTATGCGCGCAATTGAATCCTGAACTAAATAGAGTACGGCGTTGGTTTCGTAAGTCATGATGTGCTTAAGAACGCTCGGTATATCGTTCGAGCGTTCCCTCTCGTTCACCCCAACCTTCAGGTTGGGGATCGCCGTTACTCCAGTTGCCACTGGGAACCATTTCAATGGTTTTTAAACGCAAGCTCATGATTTTGTTAAGGATGAGAAACCATTGAAATGGTTCTTAACCTTATTTTG
This sequence comes from Blastocatellia bacterium, assembly GCA_031399105.1. Lineage (GTDB taxonomy): Bacteria > Acidobacteriota > Blastocatellia > Pyrinomonadales > Pyrinomonadaceae > PSRF01. The sequence continues at coordinate 6,592 of JANNON010000426.1, forward strand.
GTGCGATGATCCCCAACCTGAAGGTTGGGGTGAATGAGACGGAACCTCCTGCGGCAATATTTGTGCAAGCCGTCAATTCAAACCAAGTCGAGCCGCCTCTTCTTCCGAAATTTCTATCTTCATTCTCAGCAACGCCGTAGAGAACGTTTTACCTTGTGCGTCGGTCATGAGTGACAAAGTGCCGCCGCCACCAAGGCTTTCATGAAGTAGAAAGTTCAATGCGCCAAGGTTGGGAAGTTCGAACCGATCAACCTCACCTTTGCAGATGCCTTTAAAATGTTCTTTCACGCGAGCGGCAGTTACTTCGCGCACGAGTAAGGGATAGAACTCGTCGCGCAAAGCGATCAAACCGACATTGGCGGTGTCGCCTTTGTCACCTGAACGAGCGTGGGCGAGTTTGAGAAGTTGGATTTGCATTTTGGGAAGATGGTCTTTGTTCTTTGTTCTTTGTTCTTTGATCTTCGATCTTTGACCTTCGTTCTGTGGTCTTTGTTTTTGTGCTTGGTGCTTGGTACATGGTACTTGGTGCTTGTGCCTTTGTTTGAGATCTTAAATCTGAAATCTCAGATTATCTCAGATCTCAAAAAGAGCCCGAGCACCACTGAGACCTGAGACTTGAGACCTGAGACCTGAACCTTGAGCCCTTGGCTTAAACCTCAGCCTCACACCTCAATAATCTCAACTCTCGGATGGATCTCCTCCGTCGGAATCAGCGCCGGCCAGTACGCCACTATCCCTTCCACTTTCGGTCGGCCGCCCGCAAAGCCGGTTACGCCCGGAGGCCCGGTGAGAATCAACGGCGCGATCTCTTTCGTAAATCTTTCAACTGCCTTGCGATCAGGCCCGCGTACACCGACGCGCAATTGAACTTCCGGAATATCAGCGGAGGGCTCGCCGGCCAACGCACCGTGCGTCGCATTTACGCCGACAAACTCGGTTAGTACTTCGTCAAATTTCAGGCCCAATCGGTCCAGTCTTGCGCGCAGAATCTTGTCAGCCGCCTGTGCCTTGGCGAACGCATCCGGCCATGAGTAAACCAGCGTCCCCACCGCTTTGAATCCTGCCGAGTAACTAATCGACACCTTCAAAAACTCCGTCGCCGGTTTCCCCTTAATCCCAAATACACGAACACGGTTCGGTCCATCGTCGGCAACTCGGATACTAGTAAAGTCAGCCACGACATCCGGAGTGATGTACTCGTTCGGATCGCCCATCTCGTAAACCAACTGCTCTTTAACCGATTGCACGCTGACGCAACCGCCGGTGCCTTCATGTTTTGTAATTACAAAAGTGCCGTCTGGCGCAGCTTCCGCAATCGGAAAGCCGACGTCGGCGAGATCGGGAATACTGCTCCACTCGTACTGGCAATTTCCGCCCGAGCACTGCGCGCCACACTCAATGATGTGACCGGCGATCGTTCCGGCCGCCAAACGATCCCAATCGTCTGCCGCCCAACCAAATTCGTGAATCATCGGCGCAAGTGATAATCCCGTATCGGTCGCACGACCAGTGATGACAATCTGCGCCCCGCGATTCAACGCTTCCACCATGGGCCAGGCCCCCAGATAAACATTTGCGCTCTGAATGCGATCGCGAACCAGCGAGAGCGGCTCGTCCGTGTCCATGTTCCGCAGTTCAATACCTCTGGAAAGAAACTCATCAATCCGCGACATGATGTCGTCGCCGGTAACGATGCCGATGCGCAACTTTCCGTTGAGGCCCAACTCCTGCGCCACCTCACGAACGGCATTCGCACAGCCTGCAACATTCACGCCGCCAGCGTTCGCGGTCACCTTGATATTTCGCTCGACGAGGGCGGGCATGATCTGCTTCATGAGCGGCACGAAGTCTTTCGCATAACCAGCGTTCGGATCTCTCGAGCGCTGCTTTTGCATTATCGACATGGTGACTTCGGCGAGGTAATCGAGCATCAAATAATCGATCTGCCCGCCTTCAACCTGGCGCACCGGCGCGTCGAGCAGGTCACCCCAAAATCCCTGTCCCGCTGCTATGCGAATCTTTTGTTTCATAATTACGTGTTCTGCCCAACTAATCTGAGTACCGATATCAACAATGCAGTTAACCTAATTTGCAGGTTGGGAAGGGTGGTTTACCCCCGCTCGATCC
>JANNON010000430.1:0-5720 GCA_031399105.1 Blastocatellia bacterium
CCCGATGGCAGCATGACGCATGCTCTGGTTTGGGTCGCAAAGTCTGATCTCGCAAAGCAACAGGGCCGTACGTATGACAAGCGGTTTTTGAACATCGCGAATCCATGGAATGACAAGCGACTGACTAACTGGCGCGGGCACGCAGAACTACGTTACTTCGATGCTGAGCACCGCGCGGTTTCGGAAGGAACACCGGGAGCAGAGGCGGTCGAAATGATACCGCTAGCTCTGTATGGTCTGGACAATCCAAAGATTCCCATGCTGCTGGTTGATTTCCGTGACTCCCTCAATCCTAAGAAGCGGGAGATATCGCGCCTCCTCTTGGAGGACGTTACGCAGAATGTTCTCTCGCTTTCCGGCTTCGGAGATTTGCCGTACTTCCTCAGTCGCAGCGTTTTTGATTTTGTAACTGGACGCCGCGGCATGGATATCAATCAGCCATCGCGCCTCCGGACCTATTCGCAACTCAAGCTTCTCCTGGCGCTGAACGAATCGCTCGATCCGGATTTGCGACGGCAGATTTCCGGCAGGCTTGAGAAAGTTTCGTTGAATCCGATGGAGAACGATTTAAAGGCGGAAGCGAAACTGGCAGACCAGCAGTTTCGTTCCCTGCTTGCCTACGCAGGCAGCGAGCATGGGCTAATCAAGCAGCTCGAACTGGATCGCAGGAGCGAGTTGGTCCCGCTCGAACATGGTCGCGCTGAGCAGATTCTGTTTCGGCTCGCCAATGTGCTCACGTTCGGCAAATACGTCCACCGCGAGAAACTCACGCCCGAAATGGAAGGGCGGTTGGATACCGCGAGGCGTCTTGCGTATCACACAAACTTTCTGCGGGAAGTTGCCCGCACCAACGCCCGGATCGAAGTCCAATGGAATCTGGAAGACGTGCGGAGATCGCTGCACTTCATAAGGGAGCACGGGACCGATGCCAACGCGCGCGCTGTCACTGCAACTGCGAAGATCTTTATGCGCACAGCCGATGACGAGACGCGCCGGGCGTGTTTGGAGAGTTTGTCCAGAATCAGCAATCCGAAAGCACGAAACGAGTTAGTTAAGATCTCACAGCGCGACGACGTTGAGCAGTCCTGGCGCGATCTGGTCATCTCGTACCTGGAACACCCGGGCGAGCGGCCGGAACCATCCACCTCCAGCATCAAAGCAAACTCCCAAAGCACAGGGCAGCAATAGCAGACATGGCGAATCGTTGTTGGGAATGTCTGCGACTGCCGCTGCAATTGTCTTTCCTTCGGACGGCTCTGCTTATTGTTGCGCCTCCGGTGATCTGTCTGCTCCTGCTTGCCCCAACCGCGATGGGCCAAGTCAAACGAGTCGTGATCATCAAGTGCGATGGTCTGCCTTACGACCTCGTTGATGCGTTCGTCCGCGAGCGAGATCCACGTACAGGCAAAAGCCAACTGCCCTGGATTGATTTCATCTTCTATCAACGGGGCGTCCGGCTCGCGAACTTTTATGTGCGAGGGATGAGCCTTTCAGCGCCGTCTTGGTCGTTGCTCGAAACCGGCCAGCATCTTCAGATCAAGGGCAATGTCGAATTCGATCGCTACAGCCAGAAGACATACGACTACTTAAACTTCGTTCCTTTCATCGTAAACACCTCGCGCGGTGTGCGTGTCGATATGCCAGGTGTCGAGGTCCTCGATTCGCTTGGCCAACCGATCCTGGTGGACGCGTTTCGGCATGATGAACGCTATGTAACCTTCTCGCTTTTTCAACGTGGCCCGCGTTTTATTACCTTTCACAAAAGTCTGGAGAACAAATTCAAACAAGCGCCGCGACAGTTGTTCGATGAATGGACCATGGGAATGAACTTTCGCGAGGTCTTACCTCATCAACTAACCCGTGAACTCATTGAAGGATTGCAGAATCCAAAGTTGCAGTATCTCGATCTGGCTTTAACCGAGTTCGACCACGCGGCCCATCACAACAACGATCGCGAAACTCATCTGGTTGCCTTGAAGCAGATCGATAATGTGCTCGGTCAGATTTGGACGGCAATTCAGAAGAGCCCGCTGGGGCAGGAGACTGCCATGATTGTCGTCTCGGATCACGGCACCAACTCGGATCCGAGCGTTTACAGTCAGGGATATAACCTGGTGAAGCTGCTCGCCAGTGCCGCGGGTGGGGGACATCACGTTGTCACCAAGCGGCGCCTGCTTCTTGACTATTCGCTCAAGGGGATGAATCCGTTCGTCACGCTGATCACGACCACGACCCGCGATTCCTACTATCTCCAGGGGCAAAGCTCCGACTATCCGACAGCGATGCTCGATTTCGACGGAAACGAACGAGCGTCGCTTCACTTACGAGACAACGATCTGAATGTGCTGCAGATTCTGTTACAACAACTGCAACGAAAGGACCTGCCGGCTTCCGTACGAAAAGCAGCGACGGAGATGTTTTTCGCAAGACTGAATTCGCGCCGTTCAGAATGGCAACAAACCGTTGCCCTGATGAGTGAAGAGTTGAACGCTCTTCGTCGTGCGATCACGGAACAGGGCGAGCTTTGGGCGGCACAGCCGAAGAAGTTCACGAAAGAAGAACTCGCACTCGGTCGCGACGATGAATCCAAGCGTGTGTTTGCGCAACTCAACCGGTGGACGGCTTTGGAAAAGGAGTACTCCGAGTATGTCCGCGTGATGACAAACCTGCTAGCCCTGAGTCCCGACAATTTTAATTTGAAGGCATTGAAGATTGAAGAAGTGATTGCCAGACGGGCGATGGGCGATCGCAACCGCATCTCGGAGCTGCAGAATTACATTGTCGGACTGGGCTCTCGTGGTCTGGTTGTGAGTGCGGACGACTCGCTGGATATGCAGCAGAGCTTTGTCCGGGTCAATTACTTCACGCTGCTCAGTGGCCTGACGGTTAGAAACAACGTTCAAGCAGGTATCTCGAATCGGCCTGTGGACATCATCGCCACTCGGGTTCCTTCCAGTTCCCTCTCCTCACTCGATGAGAAAGGTCTGACGGACGACGCAGTTTGGGTGTACAGCGGGCCCACCAGGCAGGCATTGATACTTGCCCGCAAAGATCAAGCCGGGGTCTTGAGCTTCCGCTATCAGCCCGTACGAAACCTGACGCAGGAGGGTGATCAACTTCACTTCGAACTCGGCGAGTGGCAACCTGACTTGCCGCTACGTATTTTTGAAGACCCCCGCCTGAACATTCCGGTGGAGGATCGCGTTCACTGGCTAAGTCAATGGCACACAGATGTCGAATGGCTGCAGGCACTTCATCGGACGCAATACTCGAACGGTTTGATTGGACTATTTGAGGAGCTGGCCCAGCATCCAGTCGAGAGACTCTCGCTGGAACAACCGGGGCTGACAAACGATGAACGATTACTTCGCCGCTTGACGAAACGTCAGCGTGAACTTATCGAGACGGACATTCTTCTGGTTGCCAACAACCACTGGAACTTCGATGTTCGCGGCTTCAATCCGGGCGGCAACCACGGATCCTTCTTTCGCGTTTCCACCCAATCAGCACTGATGATCAACGGCGGAGACAAAACTAACCTGCCGCGAGCGATAGTCGTGGAAGAGCCTTACGATAGTCTCAGCTTTGTTCCGACGGTGCTGGCATTAACCGGAAATTTACGCGATGATAACAATCCCATTCAGTTTCTTTGGGACAAAGGTTTTCGCCGGTTTCCGGGCCGTGTCATTAAGGAAGTTCTACCGGAAAAACCCCTGAGCGGTAAGATAGCCAGCACGGAGCAATGACCGTAAATTGACTACAGGACCAGAAGAACTGGTAGACGACTGGCAAGACCCTGAAGTCGAGGCACTTGTCGATGAACCACCAGTCGACAACGGAAAAAGTTCTCGCCGTTCTTTCATCTGGCTGCAAGCGTTAGCTTTCCTCATCGGTCTCGCGTTACTCATCTACATCGTCAATCGCGTAGGCATGCAACCGGTTTTCGATGCGCTGTTGCGCATCGGCTTTGTCGGTTTCATTTGGGTGCTCGCGATCAGCGGCTTTCGTCATTTCCTGCGGACAATTGCGATGCGGGCGGCCGTTCCCGCCGAGTTTCGGCGGATTGGCTTTGCGCAAGCCTTTGCCGCGCGGCTTGGTGGCGAGGCGATCAGCTTCCTCACTTTCACTGGTCCACTGCTCGGGGAGGCAACAAAAGTCGCGCTGTTGCGGCGCAAGGTACCGCTGACGTACGGCGTTCCCGCGCTCGTCGTGGATAACCTGCTTTATAACCTGTCGGTAGTCTTCTTCATTCTTAGCGGCGCATGCGTGATGTTGTTTAGCTATCAGTTGCCGCCGCCGGTTTATTACGTCCTCTTGAGCATCGCCGTCGTTGCCGGGCTGGGCATCATCGCTGCAGCGCTTGCTGCCAAGCGCCGGATCATGCTCTTGACCTGGGCCATCGACCGCATGGCCGAACTCAGGCTCAGCCCGAAAGTCGTCCTTAAGCGACGCCAGCACATTCATAATATTGAGTCGAAAGTCTACGACTTCTACAAACATCATCCCGGCGCTTTCTTTGTAATGATTGCCTGTGACCTGCTTTCGCACGTCGCGAGTGTGGTGGAAGTATTCATCACCTTGCGCATGTTGGGTTACACGCCCCTGGTGACTCAGGCTTATATCATTGAGTCGCTGACGAAAGTTGTGAACTTCGTTTTCGCATTCGTGCCGGGAACCATTGGTGTCTACGAAGGCAGCACGGCGATTATTCTCGATAACCTGGGCTTTGCTGCCGCGGCAGGTTTAGCGCTCGCGCTGGTTCGCAAGGCGGCAATAGTTTTCTGGACTTCGATCGGCTTGCTGGTGTTAACGTGGCGCGCAGTGCCCGGCGCATGGCGTAAAATTCTTGAACGGAACCCTCGTCTGGAAAGACTTATGGATAGCCTCGTACTCTCAAACATCGCACATCGCCCGGCACGCACGGCGGTCAGCATTCTGGGCACGGCTGTTGGTGTCCTCTTGATCGTGTTTACGGTTGGACTGGCGCATGGGGTGCTGCACGAACGCGGCAAACGCGAGTCAAACATCGGCGCCGAGATCATGCTGCGTGGTTCCGGCTCGATCGGCTTCACTGCATCCTCGGCTTTTGTGATGCCGGTATCGCGCGCGGCTGAGATTGCGCAAATTTCGGGTGTGCGGGCGGCCACGCCGTTGGGACAAATGCTTGACAGCAGTGATCGCGGATTCGGTTCACGTCTGCTTGATGGAATTGAGTTCGACGAATACGCCAAGCTGACCAACATCACGATCCGTGAAGGAAGGAAACCAATCAGCGGCGACGAAGCGATCATCGATCCTGTTTGGCAGCAGCAAAGGCAGGCGACAGTTGGTTCGACGGTGCAATTGTTTGAGCGCCCATTCAAGATTGTTGGCGTGTATGAGCCACCGGGTGGCGGCCGCATCAAGATTCCACTCGCAACGATGCAGGACCAGCAGGGGGCGGAAGGAAAGGCTTCTTCGATCCTGGTTTCAGTCGTAGATCCGGCCCAACAGGAAATGGTTGCCGAAAGGATTCGCGAGCGCTTTCCGGACGATCAGATTATTTTCACACGCGACTTGCCGGAACTTTACGCGTCGGGCGTGCCGGCGCTGAATGTATTTATCAAAGTAGTTGTCGGTGTTGCTGCGTCAATTAGCATGCTGGTAATCCTGCTCGCCATGTACACGACGGTAACTGAGCGCACGCGGCAGATCGGAATCCTGAAAGCGTTGGGGATGTC
>JANNON010000468.1:0-1779 GCA_031399105.1 Blastocatellia bacterium
CATTGCGGCCTGTTCGCGCCGACTGACCAATGATTCGTAATTCTTCTTTTGAATCTCATAGTCTCGATTAAGCTGCGCGAATTCCGCGTCAATTTGGGGGAACTGCTGGGCCATTGCTCGAAGCTGCCGCTGCTGTGCATCGTGTTCGGTTGCCATCGATTGGAGAGACGCAATGTTCGCCTCCGCTTCCGCAAGTGAGATCTTTATTTGGGCGACAACCGGATTCGTTGCGAGCGATCCGGACTTCCCTGCGGCGGGTGGAGTCGCCTTTCTACGCGCATCAAGATCTCGTTGCCGCTGCTCAATTTCCCTTTTCTTTTGAGCCGACAGCTGGTCCACAAGATCTCTCGTATTCTTGACATCTGGATGAAGATCGGTGAACTTGCGCAACAGCTCATCCAACTGCTTCTTCGCAGCCTCAAGTCTCCCGTCTACTTCAGAAATCAGAGTCAGCGTTTCCGGGGCCGTAATGTCTAATGCTGGTGTCTCAATCAATTGCATCGTATCTTCGCCCGCCAGCTCGCGCTTCAATGCATCGCGAGATTGCATCGCGGCCCGCAGCTCTATACGGACACGGTCGGCATTCCTTGCTGCCTCCGCGATGCGCGCAAAATAGTCCTTCCCATCGGTGCCAAGAAGTCCCATGTGCTTGATCTTGAACTCCTTGACCCTATTTTCCGCGTCCTCCAATTTTTTCTCGTAGGTTGCAATCTGCTCGCCGATAAAGCGCTGAGCGGCATCTGCATCCTTTCTCTTGTCGCCTTGGCTCGACGCGAGAAACATTGTCACCAGTCCTTCAACGATGCGTACGGCGTATCCTGGATCACCATCACGAAATGAGACACTGAAAAGATTGTCACGACCCGCACTGACCAATTTGATTCTCGATATTAGGGAATCGATTAGACGCTCGTGATCCAAGTGGTCTGACATTCCTGGACTCGTTCCCGCCGCCTTCGCCAGATTTTCGATATTGGGTCGGCTGATCAACGTTCGTCCCAACATCGCCGCCTGCTGGGCGGTATCCTGTTGCACGGCCAAGCCGGACATCAGCGGTCTCAATATTGTCTGCGTGTCCATATGGACGCGCGCCGTCGCTTCGTACCGATCCGGCACTCTAAAGACTACTCCGGCTACGACGACCCCGACAGCCCAAGCCGCGGCCAGCCCAAGCCATCTTCGATCCCACATCCCACTGGCGATTCTGCGCGCTTGACGCAGCAATTCATCCATGCCTGTCACCCATCGTGATTCGAGGTTGCAGTTGCAGCCACCCCTTCTGAAGCTTCTGGGCCATTCGGTTCGTGCCTTTTAGAACCAACTCTGGGGAACGATTACGACGTCGCCAGGTTTCATGTCGACGTTTGCCGAGACATCGCCACGCCTCACCAAATCCTTCAGCCGCACGCTGTAAACTTTGTTTCCTTCGGCGACACGCAAAATCCGCGCAGAATTACCATCGGCAAAATCAGTCAATCCACCGACCGCGATCATCACGTCGAGCAAAGTCATTTTCTGGCGATAGGCAAGCACCTGGGGACGGGTCGCTTCGCCAATCACGCGAATCTGCTCGCTGTACGGACCGACAAAACTGGTGACAACGACCGTAACTGTTGGGTCTCGAACGAATTTAGACAAGACCTTTTCAATGTCCCGCGCCAACGTCGAAGGATCTTTTCCGATCGCGGGAAGATCCTCAACCAGTTGCGTCGTAACCTTTCCATCAGGTCGGACGGGAACGACCATCGAAAGTTCGGGATGCCGCCAGACAATGATGTT
>JANNON010000470.1:0-4680 GCA_031399105.1 Blastocatellia bacterium
TCACCTTCGATGTCGTAGCACGAGATGCCGACGGTCGGCCAGTGCGCAATCTGAAGCAGGGAGATTTCAAGGTCATCGTCGACGGTGTCGAGCAACCGATCTCTTTTTTTCAGGCTGAGAATCGCAGTGGGCAGCCGCGACCGCTTGCCTTGGTCTTTGCAGTTGATATCTCAGGCAGCATGACGCTCGACGAAATGGCCAAGCTTCGGGTCGCCATGCGCGCTTTCTCAGAAAGACTCTCGGATCATTCGGCGCTTTTTTCAGTGATGGTTTTCGGGATGAACGTGAAGGTGCTGCAGAAGTTTACCTTTGAGCGGCAGAAACTTGACCGCGCTTTCGAGCGGATTGCTCGGGAGCCGAATGGCCTTTCAACGCATACCTACGACGCTGTTGATGATGCGATTCGTCAACTGGTCCGACAGACTTCGCGCAATCGCGAGCGCAGGTTAGTAAAGCGCGCGGTCCTGGTAGTCACCGACGGGTTTCCGGTGGGCGATACGGTCGCAGCCCGCACGGTAATCGAGCGTGCCAATGCCGCCGAGGTGAGTGTTTACGTCGTGACGCTTCCCTCTTATTCGAGAATGATGGCCTCGACTGCGGCGGCGCTGCCGACGCCTCTTGACGTCAGTGGCCTGGCCGAACTTACAGGCGGCAAAAGCGTCTATGCCGAAGAGAAAGAGTATGGTCCGCTTTTTACTGCCTTAGCTGAAGAAGTGACCGCCGCGTATGTGATTGCTTTTTACCCGCCTGAAGAGAAACGGCGTGATGGCAAATTTCACTCGGTGAAGATTGTGGGCCCGGCTGGACTGGTTTTGCAGCAAAATCGCCCGGGATATCAGGCAGCGGGAAAGTAGAGCAGGAAAGCGGCAAGCGGAACGGGGTGGAGTGTTCCAGCTTGCGACTTTTAGTTCTGGTTCCTACTAGTAATCGTCATCGTCATCGTCGTCATCGGCAGCATCTTCTTCAACGATGTCCAGTTCAACGGGATCGAGGCCCACGACTTCCAGATCCGTACCACATTCGTCGCACGAGACAACCTCGCCCTTATCGGTATCCAAATCCACGTGGACATCAGCATCGCATTCGGGACATGTTCCGGTCGGCACTTGTTCTAACCTCCAGCATATAAGGCGCGGTGCATTCCAATTACGCTGGAAGACCTCGGCCTATTGAGTAGTTGATTGGCTGTCCACAATCTAACCGCGCGTGAAGGATTTTGCAATACTCTTTTCATCGGGGTTTTTCATCGCCCTTCAAGCAAGAATATTGTGTAGGGTAAGGCACATTTGAGGCGACGATTGTGGAGAGCCCGTTGACCAATCGGTCCTTTATAACTGCACGCGGCTTTGCTCAAAAACTAAATACTCAACGGTAAATCTGCGAGGTGAAGCCTGGGACAGGCAAAGCCAATCAGAACCGCGGAGCGCAGCGATTGGGCCGACGCGAAAGATTCAACTGGTTTTGAAAGAGATCTCAACTAATTGCGTGCTTCTTCCGAATCGACCCGGTCGCTGCGCTCCGTGCGGTTCTAATTGCTTCTCTGCGTCCCCTGCCGGCGCTTTTTGTGCAAAGTCCTGCACGCCGTATTCTTCCTTCAGTTGATGGAAGATTATGAACCTTTAGGAGGGCTGGACGTAAAGCCCACTGTGGTTTGCGTCTGCCAATCGGGCAAATGGATTCGGGATTCACGGCTCAAGGTTTGCAAAGTTTCAGGTCGTGGTCAGTCGTAAGCGATGCCTCTTGCTTTCGAACGTTACATGGCGGAGGATGCTTAGGGCTCCTCAAGCAACGACCGCACGGAACTTACAAGCCTAAACACCCGGAACGATGATGAAAAAAATTCCTCAACAGGTAATCTGGTCACTCCTCCTGCTTGTAGTCTTTGTTGCCCCGGTCGCCGCCCAGAATCGTAAGCCTGTCGCTGCCCCAGCAAAAACAGCTCCTAAGCCGACGCCAAAGGCGCCAGTTCCGACTTTCGATGCCCTGCTGGCCTCGGGGAGTTATGGCGTATATAGCGAAGTGCGTGGCGTGGGCCAGCTCATTCGGTCGCAGGGAATCAGCGGCCTGGTGGAGCCGATCATGAAACTCGCTGGGCCGCCGAAAGAGTTTCAGACACTCGTGAAGTGGCTAAACGTTAACGCTGAGGCGTTGATGACTTCGCGAATGATGTGTGCCTCCTGGGCCCATCGACCGAAGCTGCCGCAATTTGTTTGTGCGATTGAATTCGCATCTGTGGAAGAGGCACAAAAGTTTGAACCCCAACTGCGCACATTCCTGCCAAAGCTGTTGCCAACGCCAACGCCCACTCCTGAAAAAACTAAGGTTGAAACAAAAGATTCAAAATCCGCAGTCGTCGCTGAGTCGCCGCAAGTTGTAGCGCCAAAGCCGCCCGAACCGCCTCCGCCTCCACCCTTCGTGATAACTCAAGCGGGATCGTTGCTGTTCATCAGCACCACCACCTTCAAGTTTAGCGAATTAAGACCAGCCGAGACCAAGCTCTTGTCCGAAGATCAGGATTTTCGAACAACGCGAGACCGCTTCGCGTCGGATCCGATCTTTGTTTATGTCGACCTTAAGAAAATCATCAAAGAAGAGGACGAGCGCCGGCAAAAGCAACAAGAGCATTTTGAGGAAGAGCGGAAGAAGGTCGAAGCTGAAGCGGCACTATCGAAGCAAGCCAAGCCAGAAGAACACGAGGAATCCGCAGAAATGTCAGGGAATGACTTTAAGGTCACCGAAGAAATTCCCGCAGCTACGACTGAGCCGACAGCAGAACTGGTGGTTAGTCCGCAAAATACCGAGCGCCAGCAGACACCGGCAGAATCGATGGCGTTTTCGTCTCTTGCACGCGCCTTCATGGGTGGCGAATCCAAGTGGCCAGATGCAATTGGCGCGGCGATCTCTTTTGATAACGACTCGTACAACTTGCGAGTCCTGCTGATCCATCCGCAGGAAGTTAAGGGCGTCATCCTTCCGTTCCTCCCCCAACTAGTTTCCGGTCCCCCAATCACCCCAGCGGCTCCATCAGTGTTACCTGCAGACTCGGAAGTCTTTGTAACGTTTTCGCTGGATTACTCGGCGACTCACGACCAGATGGTAAAGGCATTCAATCAGCAACCCGAACTCGCGATTCGTCAGGGAGGTGAGATCAAGGTATCGGAGGCTGCGACGTCAACAGAACCCGAGTCGCCCTTTGCAGCCTATGAAAAGATTCTCGGCATTAAATTTAAGGAAGATTTAATTCCTTTGCTCGGCAATGAGATCGCTTTGAGCTTGAAAGGACTCCAGGCAGCAGCTAGTGCGGAACTGGCCACCAACCCGAGTCCCAACCAAACAGTTCCACTTGAGAAAGATGACGCAGCCCGGAAGCCTAAGGCGCCGAGTAGTCCAATTCCTCTCGTCGCGATCGCAATCAAAGATCGAGAAGCCGTCAAGAAGCTCCTGCCGCGAATCATCGCGTCCATAGGACTCAAAGGCGCTGAGATGCTCGCTCAAACGGAGAAGCGGGAGGGCACAGAATTCGTTTCGTATGCAAACGCTTTCGCTTACGCATTCATCGGTGACTTTATGATTGTCTCAACAGAGGCCGATGCGGTGCGCCGGGCGGTGGATTCCTATTTGAAGAACGAGACCCTTGGCTCCGACAGCAAGTATCGAAACTTTACTCGCTGGCAATCGAGACAGGTTCTTGGTCAGGTTTATATGCCCTCAGGCACGATGGAGAATTCCGGAGTTGCGCCGCGAACCGAAGTGCTTAGTGGGCCGCTTGAGGACTTCATCTCAGGATTGGGACCGATCACTGAACCCGTCACCTATTCGCTATCAAACGAAGGCGCTGGTCCGCTGCACGAGCTGCGCGTTCCGCATAAGCTCTTGATGCTACTCGTCGCCGGCACTTCGGGCACTTCGCAAGAGTCTTCAGTGCTGATGAATGAATCGATGGCACAGTCGGCCCTCCGGTCAATTGCTGGTGCGCAAGAGACTTACAAAGCCGCACAAGGCGCGGGAAGTTTTGGAACCCTCGATCAACTTGTCGAAGCAAATCTTATTTCTAAATCGATGGTTTCAGATCACGGCTATAGAATTGATCTGAACGCATCTGGCACCCACTACGAAGCCAGCGCAGTTCCAACTGAATATGGTAAAACCGGACGGAGGTCATTCTTTATCGACGCTACTTCCGTACTTCGTGGCGGTGACCACGGCGGAGGTCCCGCCACCATTTCTGACCATCCCATTCAATAGAGTTGAAATATTCCGAGCAGTCCCCTCTCAATCGCTTGCTTGGATTGCCAGTGCACTCACGGTTCAGTGTCATGAGGCCAGTTTCACCTCGCGGTAGCGGATGGGGTGTTAGGTTGAATTGAGCATAAAATCCCGAGAACGCGTTGGTGCGCCCCACCCGCTACCGCGAGGTGAAACTGACCTCATGACTTTAACGCCGCATTCATTTACAAACCTCAAACTGCATTACTACCTCCCACGTTCAATTCTATTGACATGAAACTGCTTCGCTAATACTCTTCGCACAATACCAAGGCCGTCCATTGGTAATGATCATTACTCGGCCATAACCACCCGACAGCTAAATTCACACCGCGCGATCTTCTTTACCAGTTCCAACCGGATCGCTGACAACAAGCAACCAGGCTCGTCACAACACTGTTCTTTGATTACGTT
>JANNON010000489.1:0-9113 GCA_031399105.1 Blastocatellia bacterium
GAAAGCGGTTGAGAAGCGCGCGCAGTCTAAACCGGCAATCTATCTGTCTGACTCACTTTCCCGAGATGCTCGAGTGCGCTCCTTGGAGGAGACCGTTCGGCTTGAGACGCGTACCAAAACGCTGAATCCAAAGTGGTATGAAGGGATGCTGCAGCATGGATTCCGAGGCGTCGCTGAAATCGAAAACCATGTTTCGAACACGTTTGGCTGGAGCGCGACCGCCGATGCCGTGGATGATTGGATCTATGCGGAAGTGGCCCAGACTTTCTTGCTTGATGCGGGGATGCTTGAGCGGTTGCGGCAGTTGAACCCGCATTCCGCGCATGCGCTCGTCGGAAGGTTACTGGAAGCGCATGGCCGTGGTTATTGGGAAGTTGATGAAGAGACGTTGAACAAGTTGCGTGAGATAAGTAGCGAGATCGAAGATCAGCTCGAGGGAGTGGCCTGATGAGATCTTAGATCTGAAATCTCAGATCTCAAAAAACGAAACCCTGCCGTGAGACCTGAGACCTGAGACCTGAGACCTGAGACCTGAGACCTTCCTTTCCATGAACGTCACCGTCATCTCCGTCGGCTCCAGCCTGCTAGCACCGCTCAAGAATGCCGAGCGGGAGTTGAACCGTGACTACAAGCTTGACCTGCGAATCGCAGCGCATAACTTTGGCTCGCCTTTGACGGAGACTGAGTGGGTGACCGTCACTGCGGATCTGCGCCTCGCTGACCTAGTCTTTATCATTCACGTCATGGATGGCGAGAATGCTGCGCGTCTGATTCCAACGCTCGAACAATTCAAAGAGCGGCATCGAGCAGTCATTGTAATCAACTGCATGCCGGAATTGATGCGGCGAGTACGCATGGGCAAACTTGATGTTCGCAGGCTGTTCGGGACTGCGTCGCGGCAGACGTCAGAAGCGGGTGAGAGTGCAGAGAATAGCCAGCGCGGATTGCAACTGCTGTCCACGGTTGGGTCGTGGATGGGTCGGCAAGCCAAAGCAAGACGAACGAGTGGCCCGACCAAAGGTACAGCGAAGCATCATCAGTACTTGAAGTTTGTCGATCGCTTGCCGCGAATTCTGCGGTTTGTTCCGACAGCGGGAGCGCTCCGTGACGTAAAGAATTACCTCTATCTATTCTGCTACTTCCTTCAACCTACCCCTGCGAATATCAAGGCGATGGTTTTGTACGCGCTCAAACACTACGTAGCTGACGGGCGTCTAAAACATCTGAAGTTAGAGATTCCGCAACCGGAGAGCATGCCGTCTGTGGCGGTTTATCATCCCGATGCGCCGAATCTTTTCGAGTCGTCTGAAGCGTATGAGAAGTGGTATCAACGCCGCGGCGTAAGTCGAAAGTCCAAGGTCCAAAGTCCAAAGTTGGAAGGCCAAAAGCTGATCAGTTTGGATCTTGATCCGCAGAAAACGATTGGACTCTTGTTGATGCGACCGCAGGTTGTAAGCCGCACCACGAAGCACTATGACTTCTTAATTCGCGCAATCGAGGACGAGGGATTGAGTGTTATTCCTGCTATCGCAACGCTCATGGACAATCGGCAGGCGTGCGAAAAGTTCTTCGTCAAGGACGACAAGCCCAAAGCGAAAAGGGAAGAGTCCAAAGTCCAAGGTCCAACATCCAAAGTCGAAAGCCCTGAGGTCGGAAGTGCAAAGACCAAAGACCAAAGACCTAAGACCTCAGTTCCAACGGACAACGGACAACTGACCACTGACAATTCCCGCGTCAGCCAGATCGTCTCGCTAACTGGCTTCAGCTTTGTTGGCGGTCCGGCTATGAACGATAGCGAAGCGGCGTCAGATTTTTTGCAGCAGTTGAATCGTCCATATCGTTCGGCAGTCAGTCTCGATACGCAAA
Source organism: Blastocatellia bacterium (assembly GCA_031399105.1). Classification (GTDB taxonomy): domain Bacteria; phylum Acidobacteriota; class Blastocatellia; order Pyrinomonadales; family Pyrinomonadaceae; genus PSRF01. The sequence continues at coordinate 1,867 of JANNON010000489.1, forward strand.
CCATTGAAGCGTGGACGGAATCGTTTGTCGGCCTCAATCCGGTTCAGGCAGGAATGCAAATCGCGATTCCGGAGATTGATGGCGCCACGGAGCCGTTTGTGTATGGTGGAATTCCCGGTCGCGGCGTTGAACCCATCGCTCTCGAGGCTCGCTGCCGTTGTTATGCTCGCCGGTTGCGTCGTTGGAATCGACTCCGCACCGCCGCGCGCAGTGAACTCAAAATCGCCTTAACGGTTTTTTGCTTTCCACCCAACAAAGGAAACATCGGCACGGCTGCTGATCTCGATGTGTTTCCCAGCATCTGGGAGACACTCAACCGACTCCACAGTGATGGGTACGATGTTGAACTACCGACTTCGGCTGATGCCTTGCGCGAACGCTTGCTCGGCGGCAACTCGGAAAAACTTGGCGCGACAGCAAATGTTGCTCACCGAATGAGCGTCGCTGAGTATCGTGCCAACTGCGATTACGTCGATGAGATTGAGACCGAGTGGGGCAGCGCACCGGGAAAGATCAACTCATTTGGGCGGGAGTTGTTAATACAGGGCATTCAGCTGGGAAATATCTTCATCGGTATTCAGCCAACGTTTGGCTACGAAGGCGATCCGATGCGGTTGATGATGGCCCGTGGCAGCGCACCACATCATGGCTTCATGGGTTTTTACACTTATCTGTCGCGTGTGTTGGACGTTGATGCCGTTGTTCATGTTGGGACTCATGGGTCTTTGGAATTCATGCCTGGGAAGCAGATTGGGCTTTCGGGAGAGTGTTGGCCGGATCGTTTGATTGGCGAGCTGCCCAACATCTATCTCTACAGCGTAAACAACCCTTCAGAAGGATCGATCGCCAAACGCAGATCATATGCGGAGTTGATTTCCTACCTCACGCCGCCGATTGAGAACGCCGGGCTCTACAAGAATCTAGTTTCACTCAAAGATCTGGTGAACGATTATCGCCAAACCTCGGATGACACCGAGCGAGCGAGACTGTTTGCCGCGATAGAGGAATGTCGATTGAGTCTAAACCTGGGGAATTAGCCCGGATGAACGCGGATGACACGGATCTGAAAAAGCAGCTTAACTGAGTAGCATCGTTCAGATCCGTGTCATCCGTGTTAATCCGCGGCTTGTCTTCCTAACGCTTCGCGAAAGGCCTCAGCCGATAACCGGTGACGGAAAGCTTCAACGCCATTGATGGTGATCACAGGAATGTCATTCTTATAACGTTCCAAAAGACTCGGGTCGGACTCAATATCAACTTCGTTAAGGACAAACTCTGCGTAGCAACCGGCGTCGCGCATGACCGACTTTGCTATTTCGCAAAGGTGACAACCGCTGCGTGTGTAGATCACAACTTGAGTCTTAGTCATTCATCAAACTCCATTTCTGTGTACTAGAAAACTCCTTGCCAGAAAATCAGGAATCAGGTTATAAATACGCACCGAGCCGAATTCATATTCATTCTAGGCGCGGCGCTCTTCATGTTTAAGCTAAAAATTCGCGCAGTCTCGCAGAGAGTAATCCCTGCATCGCGGGGAGTTGTATACGTCACTCTCTGCACCTTCGCTGAAGTGTGTAAGCCACAAGTCTAATTCGCCAGCATTCCCGACCGCGTTGCAGATTCCCAGTTGGAGGTTTGCAAGTGGATAGCCAGGTCAATACAGATCCAAGCACCCCCAAGCCAGACGCCAGCGCTGGCGCTGTGGTTCCGTCGTCGGCTGTACCAGCGAAACCTGCAAGCCCGCCTGCCGCAAAACCAACCGGACCAATTGTCGAAAGCAGACCCGATCCGCCGGTCAATAAAATGCGCCGGCGCATTGTTTGGGGAAGTATTGTCGGTTTCCTTGGCGTGAACTTTCTGATGTTCGTGCGGTTCTTTTTGCCGCGCTCGATTCTCGAACCATCCAGCACCTTCAAGATAGGACCGCCGGGGGATTATGCGCTGGGTGTTGATACCAAGTGGCAGCAAAAGTATCGCATTTGGGTTACCAAGACTTCCGATCGCTTGTTTGTGATTTACGCTGTCTGTACGCATCTTGGCTGTACGCCGGACTGGAAAGCGAGTGAGAACAAGTTCAAGTGTCCCTGCCACGGCAGCGGTTATGACAGTGAAGGTATTGCCTTCGAAGGGCCGGCGCCGAGACCGATGGATCGGGCCCATGTCGAATTGGATGCCGAGGGACAGATCGTCGTAGATGTTAGTCGCCTGTACGACTGGCCAAAAGGTGGCACTAATGCGTTTGAAGATCCTGACGGCGCATATATTCCGCTTTAGTTCAGGCTGAATCGGCTGTCATTCAGAAGAGGCACGGAAGAGCGAGGTTTCATGGAGCCGGAAAAACCCGAGCAACAAGAGACGAAGCAGATTACTGCCGGTGATAAAGGAGATGCAGGACTTGTACAACGAGTCCGCGAAGGCAGTTCCGCGCTCAAGGATCGTGCGATTGAAGAAGCGAAGACCTACAAAGACCCACAGGACACCCAGCTTTGGAAATCGATCTTTCGCGTTTCTCACGATCGTTCTGATCCGCGCAACCGTTCGTTAGCAATTCTTTCGAACGTTTTTCTCCATTTACATCCAGCAAAAATCAATCGCGACGCTGTGCGCTATCCGTTTACCTGGGGCATGGGCGGCATCACGTTTTATCTCTTTATCGTGCTGACCTTCACGGGCGTGTTGCTGATGTTCTACTACCATCCGACGAAGGCTGATGCCTTTCGCGACATTCTTTACCTCGAACACGACGTGCCCTTCGGCAAGCTGCTAAGAAATATGCATCGTTGGGCAGCGCACTTGATGGTAATCACGACCTGGCTGCACATGTTTCGAGTTGTACTGACTGGCTCGTATAAGCGGCCACGTGAATTCAACTGGTGCGTTGGCGTGGTTCTGTTAGTGCTCACGCTGTTGCTTTCGTTCACCGGATATCTGCTTCCGGATGATCAGCTGGGGTTTTGGGCGGTGACCGTAGGAACAAACATGGCGCGAGCAACACCGATGCTAGGTTCAGAGGGACCGTTTGGCGTGGAGCTCGGGATGACGCCTTATAACGATGTGCGGTTTGGATTGTTGGGGGGATCCATCGTCGATTCGAATGCACTGCTGCGTTCATACATCTGGCATTGCATCGGCATTCCCCTCGTGGCTTCGATCTTTATGGCGGTGCACTTCTGGCGAATCCGCAAGGATGGTGGAATATCGGGCCCGGCGCCGGTAATGCTCGAATCGGAGATGAAGGCAGTTAAGAAGAAATAGGAATCAAGATCGGGATATGCAGGCAATAGAGAATCCAGCGCCCAAGTCAAAGATGACCAAGCTGATCGTGATCGGCGTGTCAGTAGCATTGCTTTTGCTGGCAGGACTGATGGTCAACGACTGGCATCAGCTCTGGGTGATTTCCTCGGCGCCTGACAACGTGCCGATCGTCGCGATGCTTTTCCTGGTGCCGTTTTTTACCTGGATGGGAATCAGGCAATCGCAGGCAAACGACCGTCTGATCGAAAAGCTCGAGCAGGATCCCAAACTCGCTAAGACGCATCATCGCAAAGTAGAGCCCTGGCGTCCGGGTTGGGCTCGCGAGCTTCACGTTTGGCCTTACCTCGTGCGGATCGAATTTTTGGCGACGGTGATTGTCACCGTGATTTTGTTCGTCTGGTCGATCACGCTCAACGCGCCGTTAGAAGAACCTGCAAATCCGAATCTGACGATGAACCCGTCAAAGGCGCCGTGGTACTTCCTGGGGTTGCAGGAGATGCTCGTCTACTTTGATCCCTGGATCGCCGGCGTGGTGATGCCTTCACTCATCATGGTCGGGTTGATGGTTTTTCCCTACGTCGATTCCAATCCGCTTGGCAACGGCTACTACACGATCAAGCAACGCCGTATCGCCCTTTGGATGTTTGGCGCCGGGTTCCTGCAGTGGGTCTTATTGATTGTTATCGGAACCTTTATCCGCGGCCCTGGTTGGATATGGTTCTGGCCGGGCCAGACCTGGGACCATAACGCCGTCGTGTTTGATAAGAACGTAGATTTGCACGACATGATCGCGATGAGTTCAATTGGGAAGGCACTGCACCTTGGCTTTATTGCCAGTTACTACGGAAAGATGATTTTCGGCTTCCTGGTTGTGGGAGGGTTCTTTATTGTCGGAGGACTCTTCTTTCACTGGCTGTTGCTGCGCGGTGGGATGGATCGGATCGATCGGAACCTGCCCTGGTGGAGGCGCCTAAAGCTCTGGGCCACAACGCCCGACGAATTTGAAAAGAAGCTGCTCGCGCGTACGAGTTTGCTGCAATACCTGACGTTTCAGTTCTTCGCTATCACTGTCTTGCTTGCGATGCCAGTCAAATTAGTTTTGCGACTGGCACTGACGATTAAGTATGTCTGGGTGACTCCCTGGTTCAATATCTGACAAGTCCGGAGGGACCTGAGTGGCGGATTCTCCTGAGCCGACAGAGTCTTTAATCAAGAAAGAGCCTGAGATGCCGGCGCACGATCCGATCGTAAGCCGCTCGACGAGCGGCATTATGTTGTTGTGTGCGCTCCTAATGACCATCTCGCTTGCGTGGGCTCTCTATGACGAAGCGATTGGCCAACGTCCCTGGAAAGGGATGCAGAAAGAGTTCGTCGCTCGCTATACCCGTTATCTGAACAGCATCAAAGCAAAGTCGGGCCAGACTGAAGCAGAAGTTAAGCAAAGCGCCGAATATCAGAAGCTTGATGACGAAGCTAAGGCCGCCACGGCGCTGGTCCAGCCCGAGGTCCAGGAGATCGACAGCCGGGTAAAGGCCATTCAGGCCCAGCTCGACGCTGTTACCGATCCGTTTCAGAATCAGCGCGGTCGTCTCACTGTTATCAACTACAACATCGAATCGGCCCACGGCTCAGGGAAAGATAAGTATCGCCGCCAGGCGGAAGAGAAGAAGCAGGAGTTAGTCGAGGTCGAGTTGCCGTCGGCTGACGGAAAAAGCACGGAAGTCAAGAAAATGAACTATCTCCAACTGGAAAAGTTCTATAACGACTTGCGTGACGAGAAGGCCGAACGACTGGGCAAGAAGGCAGAGTTGTTGAAGGAGTCCGGCGAGTTAGCCAGGAAGCGCGATGACTATTTAAAGCATTACATGACCGGCTTTACGCCGTCACAGATTAATGGACTGGTGCGGAAGATGGATAACTTTGATTACTCCATACTGTCCCATCAAATCAGCGTCACCCAATACAACATCGTCGATCGCTGTGAAGTCTGCCACGTAGGCATTAGAGAACCGCTCGATATCACAGCGTCCGACGTCGCGCCTGACGGTCCGGGAAAAACTCCGGACAAATTGTCGCGTGCCTTCGTCAGTCATCCCAAGCGAGAGCTGCTAAGGATTCATCCGCCGGAGCGTTTTGGCTGTTCCGGTTGTCACTGGGGAAATGGACGAGCAACGACCACTGAAGTAAAAGGTCACGGCCGTCATCGCTTCTGGCTTTGGCCCATGTTTGACAAAGAGAATACCGAGGCCGGCTGTCAGCAATGTCATGCCAAGGACCGCGTCACACAAGGCGCCGATACGCTGAACCTCGGGCGCGATCTCTTCAGTGAGCGTGGTTGCGTTGGTTGTCACCGCTACGAGGGATTCGATCGCGAAACTGATTCGCTGAACGCAACCCGGCAAAGCACTAGTCAGCTCGAGGACCAGATCACAAACAACGAGAGGCAGATCCGCCTCGACACGGAAGCATCCGGTCGGGTGGAAAGTAACGAAGAGGCACAGCAACTTTTGGCAAATGCCGAATCTTTACGCGTGACCAACAGTCTGCTGGCAGCCAGGGTGGACCAGCTGAATCTGCAGGCAAAGTATCAGATGCAGGATCAGAAGAAGGTTGGACCAAACTTAAAAGACGTTCGCATCAAGTTGAGAAAAGAGTGGATTCCCGTCTGGCTGAAAGATCCACAGACATTTCGGCCCGGCACCAAGATGCCAACGTTCTGGCGTTTCAACAAAGACGAGGATGGCGAGGAGCAGATCAAGGCAGTCGCGGCTTACTTGTGGCAGGAAAGTTTTGAAGGCCAGCCTCAGGAGCAACCACGTGGTGACGCTGGCAAAGGCAAGGAACTTTTTGAGACGCGCGGTTGCCTTGGCTGTCACTCGATCGGCGATGGAGACAACACCGTCGGCGGCCACTTTGCCGCTAATTTGCAGAAGGTTGGAGAAAAAGCGAACTTCAACTACATCGTTCGCTGGATCCACAACCCGCGCGAGCGCTGGGCGCCGTATTGTCCGAAAGAGAAGCGCGATCTGACAGCGGAGGATTACTCAAAAAATAATCTTCCTTACGAGTTTGATACTGAACTGCACTCGACGTGTCCAAACGATGGTGCCGAACTGCAGGTTCAGAACATGACGGTCATGCCGAACTTCCGGCTTACGGAGACGGAAACTCGCGACATCGCTAGTTATCTGTTCTCGCTTTCTTCGCCGCCGCAATATCCCGATGCCTCGTTCATGGACGATCCAAATCTGAAGTCCAAGGGTCATGCGCTCATCAAGCAATACGGTTGTGCCGGGTGTCACGAAATAAAGGGGTTCGAAGATGAGCAGCGGATCGGCAAAGAGTTAACGGTCGAAGGTGCTACCCCGATTGAGCGTCTGGATTTTGCTTTGTTGACCCACGATGCACAGAAAGGCGAGGAGCCGCTCGACTTCCTAAAGACCGAGGCCGAGAAAGAAGCCGAGGCAACCGGGAAACCGAAAGAGAAAAAATCCTGGTACAACCACAAAGGTTTCTTTGAGCATAAGCTCGTCGATCCGTCCATTTATGATCGGGATAAAGAGAAGGATCCTAAGGATCGCCTGCGTATGCCAACCCCCTCGCTTAGTCCGGACGCGAAAGCTTGGCGGACTGCGTTGACGACTTTCCTGCTCGGCAGTGTGGGCACGGAAGGTTCGAATATGCCGCGGTCGGCTTTCTATGAACCGGAGGACCAGCGTCGTCAGGATATTCAGAACGGTTGGTGGGTTATAAAGAAGTACAACTGTCAGGGTTGCCATCAATTGCAGGTAGGGCAACGCTCGGAGGTGATGGATCTCCCCCTTTATCAAACGCCGGAAGGGAAGGACCTGCTGCCTCCGCGACTGACCAGCGAAGGCGCGCGCGTCGACCCCAATTGGCTGCTGAAGTTTTTGCACGATCCATCGCTCAGTCCGGAGAAAGCAGGAGCGGCGCCGGCAGTTGCGCAGCCATCACCGTCTGCAAGTCCAACC
>JANNON010000495.1:0-8340 GCA_031399105.1 Blastocatellia bacterium
TGACACCTGATCCCTGCTCGATCATGGAAGGAAGGAAAGCGCGATCTAGTCTCACGGCGGCCAAGAGGTTCAAATCAAGCGCCTGTTGCCAGTCATCATCTGACAAAGCCATTGCACCGCCGCCACGCGCCGCAGAGCCCCCGACGTTATGAACCAATATATCGAGACCTCCAAATCGATTCATTATGGCCGCGACGAGCTCATCGATCCCTGCGCGCGTGCTGACGTCGGCCTGAATCAAACCGTCACTCGCATTTGAAATCTGTTTCCGTCCGGTGGTAACCACTCTTCCGCCGCCACGACTGAGCCGCTCCACAATGGCTTTGCCGATACCTCTGGTGCCGCCGGTGACGAGGATGCGCTTGCCTTTGAATTCGCTTGCTTCGCTCATGATCAATTGTCTCAAACAGGCCAACTAAGCCTCCCTTAGTCCCTCCGCGATTCGTGCCATGGATTCTTAGCCGGCGTTAACCCAAGCCTCACCGCAGTTTTCACTAAGTCGGCAACAGAGCCCGTCTTCATCTTTTGCATCATCTTTCCACGGTGGGCCTTCACCGTGATCTCGCTGATGTCCAACTTCAGTCCAATCTGCTTATTCAACATTCCAGCCACGACGAGGCTCATGACATCACGCTCGCGAGGCGTGAGTGATTCGTGACAGCTGCGTAGTGCAACTATTTCAGCTTGGTCAGCGAGGACCGCTGCGCTGCGCTTAATGGCATGCCTGATGGCACTTAACAATATTTCGTCGTCGAACGGCTTGGTTAAGAATTCGACCGCCCCACCCTTCATAGCCTGCACTGTCATTGGAACATCGCCGTGCCCGGTGATGAAGATGATGGGCATGTCGCCCCGCTCCGAGGCAATCAGTTTCTGCAATTCCAGACCGTTAAGATCGGGAAGAGAAACGTCCAGCACCAGGCAATTTGGGATCGTGGTGCGCGGGCGCGCGAGAAATTCAGTGGCGGAGGCAAATGTTTCCGGCTGCCATCCGGCGAATTTGATCAGCAATTCAAGCGATTCGCGCACGGACACGTCGTCGTCCACTACAAAGACAATTGGCTCTCCCTGCGATTTGAATTCTGCGCTTGCTGAAGTCATATGAATGCAAACACCAAAACCAGACTCATTTGCAGCGCGGTCCTAAGCGCCTGTAAGAGATCATTCGGCTCGAATGGCTTGAACAAACACTCGACCGCCCCTTGAGCGATCAAACGTAGACGAGTGGCTGCATCACGGTTAGCCGTTATAAAGACGATCGGAATCGGTCTATCGCGACGCGTTAGCTCCCGTTGAAGATCGGGACCAGTCATCCCCGGCATGCCGACATCGAGAACAAGACACCTCGTTTCCGCACCTGATTCGGAAGCAAGGAAATCTTCGGCGGACGAAAAGGTCTGCGCATCGAAGCCAAATTCCTTCAGCAAATCCGGAAGTGACTCGCGCACGGATTCGTCGTCATCAACCACTGTTATGAGGGGACGAGTGACCATGAGTTATGACTCAAAAATGCCTTTCTTCCGATCCGATGTAGGGTAACTAAGGATGCGCCTTTCAGCTTTATCCTGTCCATAGTACTTTGGTATCGGTACCCAAATTGAGATCAATACCAAGGTGTTGATCGATACCTTGGTCTAATAGATTCCAATTAGTACTTATGGTCTACTACCGCAGCTGAATAAACCCGAAGAAAGCAGATGAATACAGGCAAGACTTCAACATCAGGTCACTTAAAGGAGGCCGTTATGAAAAGGATCACGCTGTTGCTGTTGGTCGTTGCGACCCTAGCCGGCGTTGCAGTGTTCACGATAACCACATCGCGCCAGGTAACTGCTCAAGAGGCAGCCCCGATTTTCGTAAAGGAGGTTCCACCCGGATACCGTGATTGGAAGGTAGTCTCAGTGGCCCACGAGGCGGGCGACCTCAACGATATTCGAGCAGTTCTGGGAAACGAAATAGCAATCAAGGCATACCGGGAAGGCAAGCTTCCGTTTCCGGAAGGCGCGATCGTTGGTCGAATAGCCTGGGCCTTTGTTCCGTCTGCGGAAAACAACAAAGCCTTTGGCCGTGACCAGTCTTTTGTGGCCGGCTCACCGACGGATGCTTACCTTCAATTTATGGTCAAGGATTCTAAGAAGTACGCCGCGACCGGCGGCTGGGGGTACTCGTCATTCGATCAGAAGGGCAAACCCACGGACGACGCAGGGATGAAGTCATGCTTCCCGTGCCACCAAGCTGTCAAGGATCGCGATTTTATTTTCACGCGCTACACGCCTTAATCCCAAAAGCAGTGAGCTCACTTGATTTCAACCTCGCGTGGTGACTTCCGATTAGCCCTCAGCCGCGCGAGGAATCGAAAATGAAATTGTCACACCCGAACCGTCATTTGGTGTAGCCCATAAACGACCTTGGTGATTCTCAATGATCGAGCGACTCACAGACAGGCCGATTCCCATCCCATCATCTTTGGTTGTGTAGAACGTCTGGAATAGCCGCTCCAGCGATTGCGCCTCAAAACCTATTCCGCAATCCTGAACACTCAAGCGCACCCGGCCGCCTTCTTCCACTTCAGTTCTGAACCATAATTCACGCGTACGATCATCGACAGTGCTCATAGCATCAGAGCGGTTCCGCAGTAGGTTCAGAATCACCTGTTGCAATTGAACACGATCACCGGTTACGAGAGGAAGTTTGACGGCAAATTCAACGAGCGAGAGTTGAGTGGCCAATACCTTAGTATCGATCAATACCTTGGTCTAATAGACCAGTCCCTCCGCCTGTAGTTTACTCACCGCATGGTTTTCGAAACACTAATAGTGCGCAACGCGGGCACCGTCCTATTCGTGGAAATCTCCGCCCCGCCTATGAATCTCATAGGACCGGAACTAATCCGCGATTTGGTCTCGCTCATTCAGCAAGCCGAAACTAACGAAGCCCTTCAGGTGCTCGTGTTCAAGAGTGCCAACCCCGACTATTTCATTTCGCACGTTGACGTGACACGTATCAAAGAGAATCGGGAGCCCGCGACGAAGCTGACCGGCGAACCGTCGCTCGGGCTTCTGGTTCGCTATCTGAGTGCGAGCCGCCTCGTCACCATCGCACAAATAGAAGGTCGCGTACGCGGCGTTGGAAGCGAATTCATACTGGCGTGCGACATTGCGCTTTGCCGCGAGGGAGTCAGCAGTTTTTGGTCAGTTCGAACCAGCGTTCGGTGTTATCCCCGGCGCAGGCGGCGCCCAATACCTCACGCGGCTGATGGGCCGTGGTCGCGCGCTCGAAGTGATGTTGAGTGCGCAAGATTACGACGCGGATTTGGCCGCAGCGTACGGCTGGATCAATCGAGCGTTGCCAGCTGAAGACCTTAACGATTTCGTCCGGTCGCTCGCTCTTCGGATTGCCGGGTTTCCCGCAGCGGGTCGTGCAGTTGTAGAGGAGCGGGTGAATGCAATCGCACTCCCGACCATTGAGGACATCCGTCGCGATTCGGATCTCTTTCTGGAGGGCACGCGCACTAATGAATTCCAAAGACTGACGCAGGCTGCGATGAAACGCGGGTTTCAGACAAGAGATGCGGAGGTTGATTTGGCCCGATTGGTAGGAGAACTCAACGAACACCGCACCAGTCGGGTTGAACGTCCAGCGTAAACCACTTGCAGATGCATCACAGACAAAGGAGCACACATGTCAACAATTCACTTCAAAACGACAACTACCGCGACTCCAGAGCAGTTCATCGCCGGACTCACCGACTTCGGTCCCGGCCGGGCGAAGCTCTTTGGCAATAGCACTGACGATTACCTGAAGGTGCACAAGAAGGGCACAAACTACGCGGACGTCACAGAAGGTTCGGGAGGTATCTGGGAACGACTGAACTATAACTGGTCCGATCCCAACCACATCGTTCTTACCACCACTGACTCGAACTTGTGGGGAGGCCAGTCAGGTCACACGTATACCTTAACGCGACAGTCCAACGGCACGACCAACGTGGACGTCGAAATTGTGCGCGAAGGCAAGAACTTCAAGGGCCGATTGCTCGGTGCATTCCTTGGCATCGTCGGCAAGGGACAGTTGCAGAAGTGGTTTGTAAAGACCCTGAAAGCCATAGAGGCACGCAACTACGAAGTCGGCAAGGCGGCGAACGCCTAGTCGAACTCGGCCACGCTTCAGCTGCTCTCAGCTTTCCATGAGCCCGTCGCTGTAGTTCGCCTACGCTCACCGCAACACAGCAAAGAGGAATCACAATGCATCCTTTACGCAAACTACGGGAATCCGGAAAGCCTACAGCCGCCCAGGTGAGCGAGCTGCTTGCTGAAAACGTTGTATTCAACAGCCCGCTTCTGATTCGGCCCATCGAGGGCCGTGAAGTCGTCGCGACGATTTTCGCTCAGTCGAGCTCTACGCGTGGTTCCGGTACCTATGCGGCCGAGTTCAAGCTCCATGATCACACCACCTTCTTGCGCTGGGTGGGAACCATGGATGGCCACAAGCTTGAGAGCTGGGAGGTCATCGTGGATAACGAGCAGGGACTGATAGTGGAGCGAACTATTGCCATGCGGCCGTATATCCGGCGCTGAAACTGTGCCGCGATGCCATGTATTGCATCACTCAAGGATAAGCTGCCGCCTGATGTTTGGAACTATCCAACGCAATAGTGACCACGACGGGCGTATCAGATCATTTCGATCAGTGTATTCAGCAGAGGAGACAACATGACAACCGTGATAGAAGCCGGACTCGCGACAATCGACATGAAACTCGAAGTAATCGTTATCCCAGTCTCAGATGCCGCACGCGCTGAACAGTTCTACCGCAAACTCGGGTGGAGGCAGGACGTCACACCGCCAGGCTCAGGCGTATTCCAGTTCACGCCGCACGGCTCTGCGTGCTCGGTCCAATTCGGCAAGAACTTAACATCGGCCGCGCCTGGTTCAGCTCAGAGAACATACCTGATTGTTTCCGATATAGAAGCTGCCCGCGATGCGTTAATGGAAGCTGGTATCGAGGTGAGTGAGGTCTTCCATCTCGGCCCGAACGGTCCGGTTGGCGGTCCAGATCCGGAACGCGGTACCTACGCGTCGCTCGCCACGTTCAACGATCCTGACGGCAACAGTTGGTTGTTGCAGGAGATCACGACGCGTTTGCCTGGGCGTATCGACTCGGGCGTGACTTCGTTTGGCTCCGCAAGCGATCTGGCGACCGCTCTTCGTCGTACTGAGGCTGCGCATGGCGAGCACGAGAAGCGCACCGGAGGACAGCGCGACGAGAACTGGCCGGATTGGTACGCCGCGTATATGGCGGCCGAGCAGGCCGGTACGGAGCTGCCTACGTGAGCAATAATCTCCGGGGGCTCCAAAGCCCCCAGTTATTTCGTAAAAAGTCGCCCGATTTCCGACCTAATACCAAGGTCTCGGTCGATACCTTCGTCTAATAGATTCACCCCAGCGCCTGTGGTGTACTCTGCACCGAAATAACGGACATGACCAATTAAGACGACTTTTCTAAGTGGAGATGAAGCATGAAGTTCAGACATTTGTTACGCAGCGTTTTCTTGGCGATTACGGCATGCGCAGTTGGACTCGGCTTGCTTGCCGCGTCGGGCCAAGTGCAGAACGCGCATTCAAAAGTTCAAAAGGGGAACATCATGACCCAGACTACAGCCGCACAATCCAAAAATGTCGCGTCCGTCGCCCCGGAAGCAATACGTCCTTTCCACGTCAACATACCGGCGGAACGTCTCAAGGACCTGCGCCGACGAATCGCAGCGACCCAGTGGCCTGAGCAGGAATTGGTGAACGATCCGTCGCAGGGCGTGCAGCTCGCGACGATGAAGAAACTCGCCGACTATTGGGCGACTTATGATTGGCGCAAGACCGAGGCGAAACTCAATTCGTATCCGCAGTTCATCACTAACATCGACGGTCTCGACATTCACTTCATCCATGTCAAGTCCAGGAATGCGAAGGCACTTCCAGTTATCATTACTCACGGGTGGCCCGGTTCGATAATTGAACAGTTGAAGGTCATTGGACCGCTAACCGATCCAGTAGCGCATGGTGGAAAAGCAGAAGACTCGTTTGATGTTGTCATTCCCTCGCTGCCCGGCTACGGATTTTCAGGAAAGCCGACCGCTACGGGATGGGATCCTCAGAGAGTTGCGCGCGCGTGGGCCGTGCTGATGAACCGACTTGGATATAAGCGCTATGTGGCCCAGGGCGGAGACTGGGGGAATGCGGTCACCGAGCAGATGGCTCTGCAGCAGCCGGCAGGATTGATCGGCATCCACACGAACATGCCGGCCACCGTGCCAGACGACATCAACGCAGCGGCTTTAGCCGGTGCCCCGGCGCCATCCGGCTTCTCGGCCGACGAGAAGTATGCGTACGACCAACTCGTCTTTTTCTAAAAGCACGGCCTGGGCTATGCGATCGAGATGGCAAACCGCCCGCAGACGCTGTACGGGATTGCGGATTCACCAATCGGCTTGGCTGCCTGGATGATCGATCACGACTCACAAAGTTACGACGTGATCGGACGCGTGTTTGACGGAAAGAGCGAGGGCCTAACGAAAGAAGATATTGTTGAGAACATCACGCTCTACTGGTTGACGAACACGGCGGTCTCTTCGGCCCGTCTCTATTGGGAAAGCAAACTCCCCTTCTTCGCCCCGAAAGGAGTCCCGATCCCGACTGCCGTGAGCTCGTATCCCAATGAGATCTACGCTGCGCCTCGAAGCTGGACGGAAAAAGCCTATCCCAAACTCATTTATTACAACCGGCTTCCGAAAGGCACGCACTTCGCGGCGTGGGAGCAACCGGAATTTTTCGTTTCGGAACTACGGACCTCGTTCAAATCACTGAGATAAAAACCACGAACGGGAGTTTTCGCGGTCGGCAGAGTTTTTGCCGATTCGTTTACTCCCCTCGAGTTACTCAAATAAACTTAGGAGAAAGAATCATGACTCAACTAACAGATGGTGCGACAAAGAATGTCGTTCTGGTTCACGGCGGTTTTGTTGACGGCTCTGGCTGGGAAGACGTTTACAAAATACTTAAGCGTGACGGCTACAACGTAAGCGTTGTTCAGAATCCAACGATATCGCTGGCCGGCGACGTCGCTGCGACTCGAGCAGTGCTCGATGCCCAGGATGGGCCCGCCGTTCTCGTCGGTCATTCGTATGGCGGAGTCGTGATTACCGAAGCCGGTAATCATCCAAACGTTGACACTCTCGTTTACATTACGGCTTTCGCCCCAGATGCGGGGGAATCAGTCGGAACACTGATCGCAAATCCGGCGCCCGGTGCGCCCGTACCGCCGATCCTACCGCCCGTTGACGGATTTCTCATGCTTGATAAAGCGAAATTTCCGGAGTCTTTCGCGGGGGATGTCCAGCCCGAAAAAGCTGAGTTCATGGCGAACTCCCAGGTGCCTTGGGGATTGGACGCACTCAATGGAGCCGTTACGAGTCCAGCGTGGAAAACTAAGCCGAGTTGGTACCTCGTCGTTACCGAAGACAAGATGATACCGCCGCCGGCGCAACAATTTATGTCAGGACGCGCCGGTTCAACGGTTAAAGAGGTCGGAGGCAGCCACGCCATCTATGTGTCTAACCCTCAGGCTGTCGCGGACATTATCAAAGCAGCCGCAACCGGGAGTTCAAAGGCCGAAGCGCAAACGTCCTGACAGTGGGGGGCGGTGCGTTTTAACGGGCGATACAAAGAGGGCTTCCTGGAATCAATCTGACGAGGCCCTGTTTGGATGTTGGGGACGCAAAAGTCTTCGGACTCGAAAATCCCCGGTGATCACCCGAACAACAATTGAAGGGAGGAACATAGAATGAATGGCAAAGAAATAGTAAGCAAATTTCTGGAAGCGGAAGGACAGCAGGTTGTGCAAGGCATGCCCGATCTTCTGGCGGAAGACGTTGTTTTTGAAATGCCATTTGCCTTGCCGGGCTTACTGACCGTGTTGAAGGAAAAGACACCGTGGTTGAATTTCTGGAACAGTTTCTCGGCAAAGAGCGCGGCATGTTTACCGGCTGGGATCTTGACAGTATTCGGATCTATCCCGGCGGCGACCCGGATCTTGTCTTCGCTGAATTGGATGGGCAAGGTGTGGTAGCGAAAAGAGGGTATCAGTACCGGCAAAAGTACATCATCTTGTTTCGTGTCTCCGACGGACGTATCAGCCACTGGCGCGAATACAATAATCCCATTCCGTTGCAAGCGGCGATCGCTTCCGTGCAAACCGGGCAAGTCCAGTCCGCGCAAGCTCGCGGCTAACACTTAGTCGGTGACGGCTTACTACGCACGCGACCTATGAGCGGAGCACCGGCACGCG
>JANNON010000510.1:0-7225 GCA_031399105.1 Blastocatellia bacterium
ACCCTGTCCCCGCTTCAAGTCTCACAACCTCTCAACTTCCAGCTAACTTCTCAAGCTTGGATAGGCCCACTCCAAGGTGAGTTTTATGAAAGTGCGGGGACAGGGTCCGCCTTCCTGACTGTGAGACTTTAAAACTTGAGAG
Source organism: Blastocatellia bacterium (assembly GCA_031399105.1). Classification (GTDB taxonomy): domain Bacteria; phylum Acidobacteriota; class Blastocatellia; order Pyrinomonadales; family Pyrinomonadaceae; genus PSRF01. The sequence goes on from JANNON010000510.1 coordinate 143, forward strand.
ACTGACTTCAGACTTGAGAGCCTGACTTTGGACAGTATCATCAAGGTTAGTTACTATCTGTCTGCCCGATGATAATTAGAAAATCCCAAAGACACAGCTTAACCTTGTCGGAACTCTGCGCGTTAGCACCACCCCCAACGCGTTCACCCAGGTAAAACCCCGTGTGCGGCATCGTAGGAATAGTCAATAACAGCGCGCGTAGCGTGGATGAAGTTTTGTTGTCGCAGATGTGCGGAGCGATTGCGCATCGCGGTCCCGACGACGATGGCTTCTTTGTTCACGGTCCGGTGGGCCTGGGCATGCGCCGTCTTGCAATCATCGATGTCGCCGGTGGACACCAGCCGATTCACAATCAGGATAGCAGCGCCTGGATTGTTTTCAACGGCGAGATTTATAACTACCAGGAACTCCGTCGAGATCTCGAAGAACTCGGATATCAGTTCTACACGAACAGCGACACTGAAGCGATCGTTCACGCCTACGATCGCTATGGTTCCGATTGTCCAAAGTATCTGCGCGGCATGTTTGCATTTGCAATTTGGGACGGGCGGAAGCAGGAACTATTTCTTGCGCGCGATCGCGTCGGTAAGAAACCGCTGTTGTACGCACAAGTTGGCGACGAGTTTCTGTTTGCTTCAGAGTTTAGTTCGCTGTTGCTACACCCTCGACTCAGCCGCGACATCGATTTGCGCGCCATCGACTACTATCTGTCCTTCATGTGCGTGCCTGCGCCGCTTACCGCCTACCAACACATTAGAAAGCTGGAGCCGGGACACAGTCTTCGCTTGCACAATGGCGAGATCACGATTGAGCGTTACTGGCAGCCTGATTTTTCAAAGAAGCTCGACATCTCAGAAGAAGAAGCCGGCGAGCAAGCAATCGCACTGCTGCGAGATGCGGTGAAAGTGCGATTGATGTCGGAGGTTCCCCTGGGGGCTTTTCTTTCAGGCGGCATCGACTCGAGCGCGGTCGTGGCGTTGATGGCCGAGGAATCAAGCACGCCGGTAAAGACTTTTTCCATCGGCTTTGAAGAGCAGGACTTTAGTGAGTTGCATCACGCCCGGCGCGTGGCCGAACACGTCGGCGCGGACCACCATGAATTCATTGTGCGGCCGGATGCCCTGGAAGTGTTGCCGGTTTTGGTTGAACACTATGGCGAGCCCTACGCCGATTCGTCAGCGATTCCGACCTATTACGTCGCCCGGGAAACGCGCCGGCACGTGACGGTGGCGCTTAACGGCGACGGTGGTGACGAGTCCTTCGCAGGCTATGAACGATATGCGGCGATGAGCATGGCGGAGAAGTACTACCGGATTCCGGCGCTGCTGCGCAATTCCGTGATCCAACAAGCTGCCAACCTGCTGCCTTCATCTGAAACGAAACGAAGTCGTGTTAGAGATGCAAAGCGGTTTCTGAAAGCGGCGTCACTTCCACGAGTCGAACGTTATTTGCGTTGGGTAAGCGTTTTTGATTCAGCAGCAAAGCTTGACCTTTATTCGGACCAGTTTCGTCAGCAGACGGCTGGGATGTATGCTGGCGACGCGCTTGAACCGTGGTTTGCGCGCGCAAATGGAGCGGGAATTGTCGACGCTTCGCTGTTGACTGACATCATGACCTATCTGCCCAACGATCTACTGGTGAAGGTGGATATCGCGACGATGGCGGTCTCGTTGGAAGCGCGATCGCCATTTCTCGATCACAAGGTAATCGAATTCGCGGCGAGTTTGCCCGAGAAGTTAAAGCTGCGTGGGCTAACGACCAAATACCTGCTGAAGCGAGTGCTGCGTAAATTACTTCCGGCCGAAAACCTCGATCGGCGCAAGATGGGTTTTGGAGTTCCGATTGGCCACTGGTTCCGCGGAAACTTGCAACCATTCCTGCGGGAGACGCTGCTTTCGGAAAAGGCTTTGGGCCGGGGGCTATTTCGTCCCGAGACAATCAAACAGATGATCGAGCTGCACACCAGAGGCGAACGCGATTACGCTTCGCAGCTCTGGACACTGTTGATGTTGGAATTGTGGTTTGTGAGGTTTATAGATTAATAGTCAGTGGTCCGTAGTCAGTTGTCCGTCTTATTTCTCGTTAGGCAGGCTCGTCCTTACGAAGGAACCATCAAGGTCGAGGCGAAGACCACAGACAACTGACTACGAACAACGGACAATAATAATGGAGGTTCCTCTTCGTGAAAGGTGTCGTTTTAGCTGGCGGGTTAGGAACGCGATTGCGGCCGTTGACGGCTGTGACCAACAAGCATCTGCTCCCCGTCTATCATCAACCGATGATCTATTACCCGATTCAGACTCTTGTGAACGCGGGCATCACTGACATTATGATTGTAACCGGCGGCAATTCCGCCGGTGACTTTCTAAAACTTCTCGGCAATGGCAAAGCCTTCGGCTTAAAACACCTAAACTACACCTATCAGGAAGGTGAGGGCGGAATTGCCGAAGCGCTTTCGCTCGTCGAGCACTTCAGCGCCGGCGATCCACTATGCGTCGTTCTGGGTGACAATATTATCGAGGGCAACATCAGCACCGCAGTGCGCGCCTATCGTCACCAGGGAGGCGGCGCTAAAATCATCCTCAAGAGAGTTCCCGACCCACAGCGCTTTGGTGTCCCGGAACTGGATGGCGCCGTCGTCACTAATATTGAAGAGAAGCCTAAGGCGCCGAAGTCGGAGTACGCAGTCATCGGCATCTACATGTATGACGGCGAGGTCTACGACATTATCCGCACCCTCAAGCCGTCGGGCCGTGGCGAACTCGAGATTACCGACGTCAACAACGCCTACATTGAACGGCAGGAAATGACCTGGGAAGAACTCGATGGTTGGTGGACCGACGCCGGGACGTTTGAAAGTCTTTTGCGCGCTTCAAATATGGTTGCTGAAACTGGTGCGAACAAGCTGGATCTGAAAGCGCCGCCCGTAGCCATCATTAACTAGTTCGCAGGTTCGCGGGTTACTGGGAGCGCGGTCGGCCTCGCCCGCCGACGTTCAGTCATCATTCCGTCGCCAGATTGAAGAGTGTCATGCAAACATTCGAAAGGCGAACCCTCGGCGGACGAGGCCGTCCGCGCTCCCAGAGAAGAGCTTGAACTATTGTGAAGATCGTTCGCGTTATTGCTCGTTTGAATGTTGGTGGTCCAGCCAAGCACGTTGTCTGGCTGACTGCCGGATTGCAGCCGCCCAATTTCCATTCAATCCTTGTTGCCGGAACGGTGCCGCCCGGTGAAGAGGACATGGGCTATTTTGCTGCTGACCAGGGCGTGACACCCTGCTTCATTTCTGAGCTGAGTCGAGAGATCTCTCCCAAAGACCTTTTATCAATCTGGAAACTTTACCGTCTCTTCCTGCGCGAACGTCCCGACATTGTGCACACCCACACCGCGAAAGCCGGCACGGTAGGTCGGGTGGCAGGCTGGTTTTATCGCTGGACGACGCCAGGCGTCTTCATCGGTCGGCCACGCGAATGCAAATTTATTCACACCTATCACGGACACATCTTTCACGGGTACTACGGACGACTCAAGACCCGCACCTTTCTGACTATTGAGAAGCTTTTGGCGCGTGTGATTACGGATCGCATTGTCGTAGTAAGTGAACAACAGCGCGGCGAGATTCACGAGACGTTTGGAGTCGGACGGAGCGAGCAGTTCAGTGTCGTTCCGCTCGGTTTGGACCTCGGCGCGTTTGCAGATTGGCGCAATCGGCGAGCATCATTTCGCCGCGAGTTGGGCGCCGCTGCTGACGAGATTCTGGTTGGTATCGTCGGGCGGCTGACCGAGATCAAGAACGTCGAGATGTTTCTGGACGCGGCGGCTCATTTTAAGAAACTGAATGAAGTGGAGTCGTTACCTGTCCGGTTTGTGGTGATCGGCGATGGCAGTTTGCGTGCGAAGCTCGAGCAGCAGGCGGAGCTGTTGGGCTTAAGTTCAGCAGTAGTATTCGCGGGAAATCGTACCGACCCTGAGAAATTTTATCCTGCCCTTGACCTCGTGGCGTTGACTTCGAGAAACGAGGGCACGCCGTTGACGTTGATTGAAGCGATGGCGAATGCGCGGCCCGTCATTTCGACTGCTGTGGGAGGAGTTGTTGATCTGCTTGGCGCGCCACAAGCGATGGATGAGCAGGGTTATGTCATATGCGAACGAGGTGTCAGCGTGCCGACGATAGACGCAACGACTTTTGCCGCGGGTCTGGCGCGTTTGGTTTTAGATGGTAAGCTGCGTGAAGAGTTGGCGAACCGAGGATTGCAATACGTGGCCCAACAGCATTCAAAGGAACGATTGCTGGACGACATTCGCGGCATTTACGACGAAGTGAGTCAGAGGACAGAGGTCAGAGATCAGAAGTCAGATGTCAGAGGAGAGTCAGAGATCAGAGGTCGGATGGATGTTGGGTCTGAGGCCTCGAATCTGAAATCTGATCTGAGATCTCAAATCTGAGATCTCAGATCTCAGGAGAAAGTCCCAAAGTCCCAAAGTCCAAAGTCCAAAGTCCAAAGTCAAAGCACAAAGTTCAATTCCAAAGTCTGCAAAAGGAGCCCTAACAATTTGCGAGTACTGATCACAGGCGGAGCAGGATTCATCGGATCACATTTGACGGACGCTTATCTTGAACGCGGCGATGAGGTCTACATTATTGATGATCTCTCTACCGGCACGATTGAGAATATCCGGCATCAAAAAGGCAATCCGCGTTTTCATTACACGATCGAAAGCGTGCAAAACAAGCCGGTCGCAGCGGAGCTTGTCGATCAGTGCGACATCATCTTTCATTTGGCGGCAGCCGTCGGTGTAAAGCTGATCGTAGAGAGTCCCGTACGCACCATTGAAACAAACGTGCGCGGCACCGAAGTCGTACTGGAGCTCGCCAATAAGAAGAACAAACGAGTGCTCGTGGCTTCGACTTCCGAGGTCTATGGCTTGAGCGCAGACGTGCCATTTCGAGAAGATGGCAATCTCGTCATGGGTGCTACCACCAAGGGCCGTTGGAGTTATGCGTGCTCAAAGGCGATTGATGAATTTCTCGCGCTCGCTTATTGGCGAGAGAAAAAGCTGCCCACCACAATTGTAAGACTCTTCAATACTGTTGGACCACGGCAGACCGGGCGTTACGGAATGGTGATTCCCACTTTCGTGAAGCAGGCAATCGCAGGCCGGCCGATCACAGTGTTTGGTGATGGAGCCCAAACGCGCTGCTTTGGCTACGTGGGAGATGTTGTGGGCGCACTGATCGGCCTCATGGATACAGACAAGTCTGTCGGCGAGGTTTTTAACATAGGCTCCAGTGAAGAGATTTCGATCCTGGACCTGGCAAAGCGAATTAAGGCATTGACAGACTCGGCTTCCGACATCGTTTTCGTGCCTTATGATGAGGCTTATGAAGAGGGTTTCGAAGATATGCCGCGGCGCGTACCTGACACCACCAAAGTGAGGAAGCTGGTCGGGTTCGAACCACGCATGAACCTCGACGGCATTTTACAGACCGTCATTGAGTACCAGCGCGATCGTCCCAGTGGCTCGGACTAGCGCTGAATAGCACCAATGCGCTGTCGGTTCGCGGCTGGGCCGCCATCCTTGCGGTAAGCCTCCGGCTTACCGCAAACCATACTTTCTTTAATAGGCTCCGCCTGAAGAATGTGGGAAGACAAAGCCTCATGGGTGATCGCGCTTTGCGGTAAGCCAGAGGCTTACCGCAAGGAAAGCGGCAGAGCCGCTGTGTTTCCTCCAACTTGATCTCCGTGCCCCTAATCGTCTAGCTTTCCGCTACACTTCGAATCCAAAAGGTCGCCGCTCTTAATTTCCTGGGCATATGTCGTTTAGCTCTTCAGATCTGCTGGCTGTTGGTGCGTCTGGTGCCCTTGCACTGGTCCTGACGCCGCTCGTACGCGCCCTCGCGCGACGGTTCGGCATGGTCGCAAAACCGAAGACCGACCGCTGGCATAAAAAACCGACCGCGATGCTTGGCGGGCTGGCCATCTGGCTGTCACTGACGATTAGCTTTCTTCTGTTTCTGCCACACACGGCATACGGTTGGCGGATCTTGATTGCCAGCACCTTCCTTTTTGCCGTCGGCCTCCTGGACGACATCCTGCACATCAAGCCTTATCAAAAACTGGTGGGCCAGATTATGGCCTCGGCTTATGTGGTCTATTACGGCTTGAGTTTGCCCTGGACCAGCTCGCAGTCGGTGAACATGGCGCTCACGATCTTCTGGTTAATCGGCATTACGAACGCCATCAACCTGCTCGACAACATGGACGGTCTGGCAGCAGGAATTGGAATCATCGCGTCGGCTTTTCTAGCGCTCGGATTTTTGAACACCGGCCAGCTAACGGAAGCGCTTGTCCTGTTCACTTTTGCCGCGGCGCTGCTCGGTTTTCTGATTTACAACTCGAACCCCGCCACGATCTTCATGGGTGATTGCGGCTCTATGTTTGTGGGATTTTTCCTGGCGAGTGCCGCACTCGTTAACGTGTCGGGCGGCAGATCTCGCAGTTTTCTGCCCGTCCTCGCAGTGCCCATCCTGGTACTTTTTATTCCGATCTTCGATACCACCTTTGTAACGATTCTGCGCAAGCTCTCCGGTCGTTCGGCGTCACAGGGTGGACGTGATCATACTTCGCACCGGCTGGTGGCCCTGGGGATGTCGGAGCGGCACGCCGTCTGGATGCTCTACGGTTTTGCCGCGCTATCGGGTCTGCTGGCCATGTTTGTGCAGCGCGTAAAACTCGATGTAAGTTTGGCAGCGATTGCCGGATTTACGATTGTGCTGACCCTGGTGGGCGTTTATCTGGCCGGCGTAAAAGTTTATGACGAAACCGAAGAGGCGTTGGCTTTGAAGGAGAAGCCACTCTACGGTTTTCTGGTCGATGTTTCATACAAGCGTCGCGTCTTCGAAGTCTTGCTCGACCTGGTGCTGATCATTCTTGCGTACTGGAGCGCGTACGCGGTGAAGTTTGGCGCGTTCTCAGGCAGCGCCGCATGGACACTTTTCCTGCGCACTGTGCCCGTGCTGGTCTTTTTCAAGATGGCGACTTTCCTGGTGCTGGGCGTCTATCGGGGAATCTGGCGTTACAC
>JANNON010000533.1:0-6436 GCA_031399105.1 Blastocatellia bacterium
GTCAGCGCTTTTAACTCGTTTAGATGGTTAGTAGCTTCGCGACGACTCCTTGAGTACGAGGCGAGCGAAAGCGCCGACAAGTCGGCGCACTCCAAAGGCTCCGCAATCCGAAACTAGAAACTCGAAACTCCTCCGGCACTCATTACTCAGCTCTTCTTTCCGGTGCTATACTTTCCGCGTTCTTTTCCTTCAATAGACTTTTCTGAATTGGATCGCTTCGCAGTGCAAGCGATGCTCGCGAATCTTGAGTCTATGACCAACTTCCTGGTGGATCTAACCGCAATAGACTTTCCCGCTTCGTTCTGGTTTTCATCGTTCGCGCAATCAACTTACATTCTGCCATTAACCTATTTGCCGTCAGCAAATTCGGCCGCGACCCGTTTGAGTAAAGCGTCATGAATATAGTCGTCCTGCGCGAAACACAACCAGGCGAAGCGCGTGTGGCGCTGATGCCTGAGTCAATCGCGAAGCTCACTGCTCTAAACGCAACAATACAAATTGAAATCAATGCTGGGCTTGCTGCTACTCGCACCGATGATGCATACCGCGAGGCCGGAGCAGAAGTATCGGAGGATCGTGCTGGACTCCTCGAAGCCGCAGACATCCTGGCGGTGGTAAATCGACCGCCAGAACAAGACCTCATGCGCTTGAAAAAGGGAGCGGTTGTCTTCGGTTTTTTGCGACCGCTTGACGAGCCTCAACCATTCGCCGCGTTCGCCGCTCAAAACCTTTCGAGTTTCGCAGTCGAGCTCGTTCCCCGCATCACTCGTGCGCAGGCGATGGACGCTCTCTCTTCCATGGCGACCATCGTCGGCTACAAAGCTGTGCTCATTGGCGCAGCGCACATTCCACGAATGTTTCCGATGCTGATGACTGCAGCCGGCACGATTCCTCCGTCGCGCGTGCTGGTGCTGGGAGCAGGAGTGGCCGGACTGCAGGCAATTGCCACCGCAAAACGCTTGGGCGCAGTCGTCGAAAGTTACGATGTGCGCGCCGCTGCCGGCGAACAGGTGCGATCTTTAGGCGCAACATTCCTCGAAGTAGATCTCGGCGGACTCAAGACCGAAGACGCCGGCGGATACGCAGTCGAGTTGTCTGAAGAAGCGATGGAACGTGGCCGGCAGTTGATAGCAGAACGCGCAAAGACTGCTGACGTGATAGTGACGACGGCACAAGTTCCCGGACGTCGCGCGCCGCTGTTGCTGACCGAAGAAGCAGTGAACGGAATGAAACGCGGATCGGTGGTAATCGATTTGGCCGGCTCGACCGGTGGAAACGTTGCGATCAGCGAAGCCGACAAAGTAGTCGAGCGAAACGGCGTCACCATCCTCGCGCCACTAAATCTCGCTGCTACCATTCCGGTGCATGCGAGTCAGATGTACTCGAAGAACCTGGCGTCGTTCCTGGCGCTTCTTATAAAAGACGGGAAACTGAATATCGACCTCAGCGACGACGTGGTTGGCCCATCATGTGTGACGCATGAGGGACAGATTGTGAATCAGCGAGTGGCCGCGGCTCTAAAACCGCAGAGTTAAAATTTTACTGAATCTCCTTTCAGCAAAAATTAGATGAATCAAGTCAATCCCCCAGGCAACGAAGAAGATTTCGCGAACCTTATGCTCGGCCTTGCCGTCGGGATCGGCACAGCCGTTGTTTTCGGTGTTGGCGGGTTCTTCCTGATTAACGACAGAGAGACCGGCTCGATGGGCGCGGTTCTCTTTTTCTTGTTGCCGCTCGCCACCGGTCTCGCCACGGGCCTGGTCGCTCGTCGTCTCAACATTCTTTTCGTCTCGTTGATTGTCGGCTTCCTCATTTGCTGCGCCGTCCTGTTGGCAACAAAGCAGGAAGGGTTTGTTTGTGTACTAATGTCAGCACCCATCATCATGGTCGGAATGGGAATAGGCGCACTGGTTGGTCTCCTGATTAAATATTTGAGCAATAAATCCAGGCGGCCGCGCGTAGTAAGCCTGCTGGTTTTGTTCGTACTTCCCTTTTTCCTAATGGGCGCCAACAGCATCGAGAAACCATCCCGACGAATGCCCCGAGCGGAGACGTTCGCGAGTGTGTTGGTGATCGATGCCTCTCCGGAAAAAGTTTGGAACAGCATCAAGACAATGGACCGTGTCACTGCGCACAAGGGCTTTCTGATGCGCATCGGATTGCCGGTTCCAGTTAGCTGCAAGATCGACAAAGAAGCTGTGGGAGGAACACGAACCTGTTACTTTGAATCGGGCTACATCGAAGAGCGAATTACGGAGTGGGAACCGCCGCGCTCGATGAAACTGGAAATTACTGCCTGGGATGTACCGGGCCGGCCATGGCTCGATTTCAAAGATGCCGCTTATGAAGTTCATGAGGAGAACGGCCGCACGGTGATGACGCGAACTACGACCATCGTTTCGCGTTTGCTACCGTCTTTATACTGGCGACCGTTCGAGCGCATCGGCGTCGAGACGGAACATGAGTATCTGTTCGAAGCCGTGCGGAACAGAATTAACTCGGAGAAGTAATGTGTCACCAGAAAATCTAATCACATCTTTATATGTATTCGCGCTCGCGGCTTTTCTCGGTTACCTGGTCATCTCGCGAGTGCCGCCGCTGCTGCATACTCCTTTGATGTCGGCGACGAATGCGATCTCAGGAATCTCTTTAGTGGGATCGATCGTGACTGCCGGAGCTGACTACAACACAGTGAGCACCATTCTCGGCTTTGTAGCGGTCGTCTGCTCGACTACGAACGTCGTAGGCGGATTTGTGATCACCGACCGGATGTTGAGAATGTTCAAACGAAAGCCAACGGCGAAACAGGTGAAGGATTAATGAGAGAGACTCGCCCCTAATTTAGACGGGCCTGATTTAGATGGGCCTGATCTTGACTGGGAGCGCGGGCGGCCTCGCCCGCATCAACGTTCAATGCCGCGATTGCCGGATATAAGATTTTCAATGGGAGTTGAGTGAGACGCGAGTAAGCGGACGAGGCCGTCCGCGCTCCCAGGTGCTGGTTGAATCATACAACCCGAAGTTTTGAGGCGAGATTTCAGGGTTTAAGGGTAGTCAACTGAGAGCGAACTAATCCTAATGGACCTCCAGACCTACTTCATCGAATTCAGTTATCTGCTCGCTTCGATTCTGTTTATCCTCGGGCTCAAAGGTTTGAGTCACCCGGAAACTGCGAAGCGCGGGATGCATCTAGCCGAGTTCGGAATGCTGATGGCAATCATCGGCACGCTGCTTCATCACGAGATCGTCTCTTACACCTGGATCATTACCGGTCTTGCAGTCGGTTCAGTTGTCGGCCTGATGATGGGCCTGTGGGTACCGATGACGGCGATGCCGCAACGGACCGCGCTGTCACACGCTTTTGGGGCTTTCGCCGCCGCTCTGGTCGGGGTCTCAGAGTACTACCGCGAAGCCGGGCACCTCGATTCGATCACGATGGGGGCGCTGGGATTCGAAGTAATGTTCGGCGCGTTGACTACGACTGGAAGCTTGCTCGCGTTTGCGAAGCTACAGGGCTTGGTGCGCGGCACACCGCTCACCTACAAGGGCCAGAACTTCTTTAACATGGCCTTGCTCACGGTGACGATTGGCATCTTCATCTACTTGATCTTCGTTCCCGGCTCGCTGCCTTTGTTTTTCTTGATGGCGGGTCTGGCACTGCTTTTCGGAATACTCCTGGTGCTGCCGATTGGCGCGGCGGACATGCCAGTTGTGATGTCGCTGCTGAACTCATACGCCGGACTCGCGTCAGCGGCGACCGGCTTTGTCCTGAATAACAAGGTGCTGATCATTGCCGGAACTCTCGATGGTTTTTCAGGATTCATTCTTTCAGTCCTGATGTGTCGCGCGATGAATCGTTCGTTAACAAATGTGCTCTTCGGCGCGTTTGGTAGTGCCGCTGCAGTGACTGGCGGTGAAGGCGAACAGGGCACAATGCGCGAAGTTAGTCTTGAAGACATTGCCACGCAGATGGCTTATGGAAAGCAAGTCGTCTTCGTTCCGGGATATGGAATGGCAACGGCGCAGGCGCAACACGCCGTTCGTGAACTCGCTGATGCGCTGGAGAAACGAGGGGTGACCGTCAAATACGGAATTCACCCAGTCGCCGGTCGCATGCCTGGCCACATGAACGTGCTACTTGCCGAGGCCAACGTGCCTTATTCGTCGCTTTATGAGCTCGAGCAGATCAATCCTGAGTTTCCCTCAACTGACGTGGCCGTGGTCATCGGCGCCAACGACGTCGTTAATCCGGATGCGCGCGACAATCCCAACAGTCCAATTGCGGGAATGCCTATTCTTGAAGTCGATCGGGCGAAATCTGTAGTCGTTTTGAAACGCGGTCAAGGCAAAGGGTTTTCTGGTTTAGAGAATCCGCTCTTCTTCAAAGATGTCACGGGCATGCTCTACGGCGATGCCAAGGAGACACTGACGCGTTTGGTTCAGGCCGTACAGCAGGCTTAACTTTTCCGTCTGAAAGCTCGTAATATCCTTCCTCGACAATCTACTTTTAGAATCCGGAGCATAAATGCGTCGATCAATTATCGCGCTGGTGTTGACCAGCGTCATCTTATTTCCTTCATACGCGTCACACGCACAACGCAAGAACGAAAAGTCAAAAAAGCCGACGATAGCGACGCTCGCTGCGGAGCGCGGCGCCGACAACATCACGGCGGCCCAACTGAGAGACTATCTTTACTTCATTGCCTCAGATGAACTTGAAGGCCGCGATACGCCTTCGCGCGGGCTCGACACAGCGGCAAAGTTCATCGCGATGAGCATGTCGCGTTGGGGGCTGAAACCTGCGGGAGACAACGGGACCTATTTTCAAAAGATCGCGCTCCGTCGGGATCTCATCGACCGCGCACTGACACGCGTTCAGCTTAACGGGTTGTCGCTGGAGTTGGGCGTCGACTACATTCCCTCGCCGCGTGCTGGCGACGTTAGTGGGCAACTTGTTTTCGCTGGGAATGGCTGGCTGGTTAAGTCGAAAAACATCGATGGCTTCAAAGGCGTCGATGCGAAAGGAAAGATCGCCATAGTCTTTTCGTCGCTTTCGGGTTTTCCACGGGGTGTGACCCGCAGCGACTTGAGCGGCAAACGTGGCGAGGATTGGATCGAACCGGCTGAATACGCGCGCAAGCAGGGCGCAGTGGGAATGATTGTGGTGCCCGATTTTCAGTTTCTTGCAAACTGGGAAGTCAATCGTCAGCGCCTGACGGAGCGCGGCACAATCATGGTGGAAAAGTTCCAAACACAGGCGGTGGCTTTACTGCCGACCATCATCGCTTCGCCTCGGTTGGCAAACGTGTTGTTTCAAGGGGAACCGCAGAATGCGACGACGTTGTATGAACGAGCTTACGGCGGAGGTGAATTGCCCACGGCGTTTGCGCTAAGCGAAGGCAAGCAGATGAACATTACGGTAACGCCAAAAGGTGAGCCACTGGCTACGCAAAATGTCGTCGCCGTTTTTGAAGGCAGCGATCCCGTACTGAAGAATGAGTACGTAGCCTTAGGCGCGCATTACGATCACGAGGGCATGAATACGCGGGCAACCACTGGTGACCGAGTTTATAACGGCGCCGATGATGATGGATCCGGCACTACCACGTTGATCGCAATCGCTGAGGCACTGTCCAAAGCGCGCGTCAAACCCAAACGTTCAATACTGCTGGTGTGGCATGCCGGTGAGGAGAAGGGATTGTGGGGCTCGCGCTATTTCACTGACTATCCGACAGTTCCACTGGAGCAGATCGTGACGCAGATTAATCTCGACATGATTGGACGAAGCAAGAAGGACGGCGACACGAACGCACGAAACTTAAATCTTTCAGGTCCGAATCAGATCTACGTGATCGGCTCGCGAATGATGAGCACGGAACTCGGCGACCTGGCCGAGAACCTGAACAAGTCATATCTGAATCTGACTTACGACTATCGCTATGACGATCCTGCAGACCCAAATCGTTTCTTCTTCCGAAGTGACCATTACAACTACGCGAAGAAGGGAATCCCAATCATCTTCTTCTTTGATGGCGAGCATGAGGACTATCACCGCGTTACTGATACCGCGGACAAGATCGATTATCAAAAGATGGAGAAGGTTGCGCGTACGGTTTACATGACCATGACCGAGATCGCGAATCGTCCAAAGCGACCAATTATCGATAAGCAACTGCCTGCGCAGTTAACAACCCGCGAATGAGGTGTTTATTCCAGTCTCAGGTCTCAAGTCTCAGGTCTCAGGCCTCAGGTCTCAGGTGTGAAGTTGGGACCTGAGACCTGAGACTTGAGACCTGAGACCTGAGACTTGAGACTTGAGACCTGAGACTTGAGACTTGAGACCTGAGACTTGAGACCTGAGACTTGAGACTTGAGACCTGAGACCTTAAACCTGAAGCGGCCCCCACGGAGAGACGCCCCTACACACTTATGCCGG
>JANNON010000557.1:0-3419 GCA_031399105.1 Blastocatellia bacterium
GTCGGCGCACTCCAAAGGCTCCGCCTATCGTTTGAGCCTCAGGATGCGCATCGCTTTCCCGATCACCGTGCTGGCCTCGCGGATGCCGAACGCCGAAGTCACCAGGAAATATGTAGTCCCATAGACGCCCAGAACGACGATTGCGATCGGAATCGGGTGCAGCGCGGGCAGCATTGACTTTAGCCCCCAACCGAGCGCAGCGCCCACCATCGCGCCAAGCCAAAGTTTAGCGAGGTAAGAAAGCGGCAAGCCAGTGCGACCGATCCGCTTGTTAAGCGTTCGCCGCAACAATACGAACTCGATCCATGCCGCGACACTTGCGGAAACCGTCAACCCAACCACACCCCACTTCGGCTCAACTCCCAAATAGCGCGGAAGCGGCAGTGCGCACAAATAACCAAGTACTGTAGCGAGGACCACGTGAATGATTGCGTACAGGAGCGGCGTGCGCGTGTCGCGAAGTGCGTAATAAGTCGACGAGTAGAGTCGCCCCAGCGTCGCGGCCAGCAAACCGATACTAGAGCCCGCCAGCACGCCCCAAATGTAGAAAGCGCCGTCGCTCTTGAACTCACCAGTCTGGTAAAGGGCCGCGGCCATTACATCACCGAACGCGAGAAACGCCATCGCCGAGGGAACGATGAAGAAGGCGATCCGATGCAAACCTGCATCGAGCCGGCGGCGCAGTATCTCTATAACCTCCTCCGTAGTTCCTGTTGCCTGGGACATCGCGGGCAACTCGGCCGCTGAAACCGACATGCCGAAGAGGCTCACTGGCAACGTGTAGATGCTTTGCGTGTAGGCCAAGGCACCAACCGCGCCGGTGCCCAACCAACTGGCCAGCCACGCGTCCACGAACGCACTGATCTGGACCACGCCACGACTGAAGAACACGGGAAAGAAGTTTCGAATGACTGTTTGAACTTCCGTATTTGCAAAATCAAAGACTGGCCGCAGTCGCTTCAACAGACCGAGGACCGTCGGCAGTTGCACTGCAAATTGGAGTGCACTTCCGATCACCGATCCCCACGCCACGAGTTCTGCAAGTCGAAACTGATCCACTCGGCTGCCGTAAGCAACGAGTGCCGCGATGATCGCGACGTTCCAGATCACGGGAGCCGTATAGGAAAGAAAAAATCTGCGGTGACTGTTAAGGACCCCCAGACACCAGGCTGATAAGACAAGCAACCCTGCGCCGGGAAAAAATATCTTGACCAGCTTGATCGTGAGTTCGCGTTTCTCACCTTCAAACCCAGGAGCGATCAAGTCGATAAAGAAGGGTGTAGCAAGCACGCCGATCAGAACAATGATCGACGTGATCAGTGCCAGGATCGTCAGCACCGCATTGGCAACGCGCGTCGCTTCTTTCCGGTCCCCGTGCGCGATCAGCTTGGCATAAACGGGAATGAAGGATGCCGACAAAGCTCCTTCGCCAAATACATTTTGCAGGAAGTTTGGGATGCGGAACGCCGCATTGAACGCGTCGTTGGCATCGAGCAATCCGAAGTAGTGCGCAAAAACTCGCTGGCGAATTAGGCCAATGATGCGGCTGATCAGAATGCCGGCGCCCACCAGAAAAGCGTGTTTTCCAGTGCTTGCCGCTGGCTGATTCGGGGGTGGAGACGGAAACGCGCCCGTCACCGCGCCGATTTGATCGACGTTCTCGCCGGCAATCTCACTTGCCGTTTCCTGATGGGTAACTGAGGTTTCGGGAGGGACGCCCCTTGAAGTGGAGCTACTTTTGCCGCGCTCTGATTTTGCAGACTGATCGCTGTTTGAGGAATCGTCCATCGGTATCAGAGGTCGTAGTCTTTCAATTTTGTAAGCAGCGTTTTATAGCTAACGCCCAACGCTTCGGCGGTGCGATTCTTGTTATCGTCGTTGAGCTTTAACACTTCCTGGATTTTGGCGCGCTCAACCTGGCGAATCGCGCGCTGGGCCACGTCTGACAGAGTTCCCGAGAGATCGATATTCCGCAGGTTGTTCGGTTCGTCCGGGTCTCGTACTAAACCCAGGTCCTTTGGTTCCAGCACTAACGTATCTGAAAGAATGCACGCTCGCTCAATCGCGTTCTCAAGCTCTCGCACATTACCGGGCCAATGATGAGTGCGTAATGCTCTTAGCCCTGCCTCAGTTAGCTGTGCTTCGCGGCGGCGCAGATCCTTGCCGAGTTGGGCCGCGAAGTGTTTAGCAAGCAAAGCGATGTCGTTGTCGCGATCACGCAACGGTGGAATCTCAATCGGGAAAACCGCCAGGCGAAAGAATAGATCGCCGCGAAACTCACCGTTCTCTGCCGCGGTTTTCAAGTCTTTATTCGTTGCTGCCACGATGCGAACGTCCACCGGTATTGGTGTGCGTCCGCCAATGCGATCGACGACACGTTCCTCAATCACTCGCAGTAGTTTCCCCTGCACGGCCAGAGGTAGTTCGCCAATCTCGTCGAGAAAAACGGTGCCGCCCGAGGCGAGTTCAAATTTTCCCTGGCGGCGATCGGTGGCGCCGGTGAACGAGCCACGCTCATGACCGAACAGTTCATTCTCAATCAGCGTTTCCGGAATTGCAGCGCAGTTAATTGCTACGAACGATTTGTCGCGCCGATTCGAAAGGTGATGCACGGCCCGCGCAAAGAGTTCTTTCCCGGTGCCCGATTCTCCCAACAACAAAACCGTAGCCTCAGTAGTTGCGACCCGTTGGGTTTCACCGACAGCTCGTTTGATTGCTGCAGACTCACCGATGATGCGCGGAAAGCCGTAACGGCTTGACCACTCTTCGCGCAGCAGCACGTTTTCGGTGCGCAGTCTGGCTTGTTCAAGCGCCCGGCCCACCAAAAGCAGCAGGTGATTCGAGTCCACGGGCTTTTGAAGAAAATCGTGAGCACCGTCTTTCATCGCTTGCACTGCTTCATCGATCGAACCAAACGCGGTCATCACTACGACCGGCACATCCGCGTCAGCGTTCTGCGCAGCGCGTAGGACATCAAGCCCGGAGCCGTGCGGCATGCGCAAGTCGGTAAGGATTAATTTGTGCGGAGTCGCCGCGATCGCCGCGAGCGCGAGCTTGGCATCAGCTGCCTCAGTAACCGAATAGCCAGCGCTTTCCAAGGTCAGCCGCAAGACTCTTCGCAGGCTTTCCTTGTCTTCGACGAGTAGGATGTCAGGCATTTTGAAGGGAAGAACCAGCGGACCGTGTCGAGTAACAAACCGTTTTCGGCAGCAGCGGAGATAGTTCGCCACAGCGGAGCAATGATTGATTGTTCTCAGACTAGTGTCAAGAAGCTTATTAGGAGGCTGTGCAGCAGCGACCCGCAACCAGGAGTGGTGAGATGGAGCGAGACTGAGTTTGTCGTAGGCGAGGAGGTTAAGGAAGCGTGCAGCTTGGGACGCTGGGGTTGTAGGGGCGTCTCTCCGTGGGCGCCCCTCGAT
>JANNON010000577.1:0-10492 GCA_031399105.1 Blastocatellia bacterium
CCAGCAACGGGACGCGTCCCCGCGAGTGAATGGCGGTCATCGAGCGGACGGCATCGCGGACAAACTGGCCCGCCGAGTACGGCTCGGCAGGATCGAGGATATCCACGAGATGATGGGGCACGCGTTCACCAGTTCCGCAACCGCAATCGAATTCTTGCCGGGACAGTTTGAAACGTAGATTCCGCGACGTGAGGCTGCCGCAACGTCAATGGTGTTGAATCCGGCTCCGGCTCGCACGACCAGCTTGATCGGGCCGGCAGCCATCATGGGCTCGGTAACTTTGGTGCTTCGTACAACGAGCACATCGGGTTGGTGAGCCTGAATAGCCGCAACCAGTTTCTCGTCCTTAAGCTCGGGCTGATATGAAACTTTGCAGCCGATAGCGTTAAGACCGTCCTGGCCCGATTGTTCGAATTTGTCAGCGATGAGTACAAGCATGTCAGTGGTCCGTAGTCAGTGGTCCGTTCTGCCGTTCTGCCATTGTTCAATTGCAAGTCTCAGTTGGGCCTACCAAGTCATGAGACAAAAACAACTGACAACGGACTACTGACAACGGACACTCCCAAACTAGATCTCATGGATTAGTAACCCATCCCTCAACTTCGGTTCAAACCACGTCGATTTCGGCGGCATAATCTCGCCGGCGTCCGAGACACTCAGAAGATCCGCTAGTGTGGTCGGAAAGAGCGAAAAAGCGACCGCAGCTTTTCCCTCGTTCACCAGCCGCTCCAGCTCGTCAGTTCCCCGCATTCCGCCGATGAAATCGATTCGCTTATCGGTTCGCACGTCCTTGATTCCGAGAATTGGGTCCAACAACCGATCCTGCAGAATACTGACGTCGAGTGAATCGACGATCCCATCTGGTATTGACTCGGTGTCGGCGAGTCTCAAACCAAACCAGCGCCCACCGAGATACATACTCCAGCTTCCTCGTTCGGCAGGCTCAGGGTTCGCATTCTTTGTCACCTCAAAGTTCTTTCCAATATTCGCCAGAAACTCTTCCTCGGAGAGACCATTGAGATCTTTGACCGCGCGGTTGTAAGGAAGTATGCGCAACTGCTCGTCCGGAAAGATCACCGTCAAAAAGAAATTGTATTCTTCGTCGCCGGTGTGGTCAGAATTCTGCGCCTTCAACTCAGCCCGCGCGCGACTGGCGCTGGCAGCCCGATGATGTCCATCGGCAATGTAGAGATTGGGAACTCCGCGAAATGCCTGAACAAAGCGCACCGGATCGGGCACGCGCCACACTGTGTGCTGAATGCCGTCATCTGCGGTCAGATCAAACAGCGGTTTGGCCATCACTGATTGCATGATCATGTCATCGATCTCAGGGCGCGCACGATAAGTGAGAAAGACCGGACCGGTTTGCGCGCGCAGCATCAACATGTGACGCGTGCGGTCGTCTTCCTTGTCGCGCCGCGTGCGCTCGTGCTTGCGAATGACGTCGTTGTCATATTCATCGATGGAACAAGCAGCAACTATCCCGATCTGCTCCTGATCACCCATGACTAAGCGGTAGAGGTAGAGGCGTTCCTCTGATTCACTCTCCAGCGGTGCGCTTTTTTTCAACTGCTGAAAATTATCCACGGCTTTTTGATAGACCTGTTCGCTGTGGATGTCAGTGCCTTCCGGCAAATCTATCTCCGGTCGAGAAACATGCAAGAAGCTCAGTGGATTGCCTGCCGCGAGCGCTCGAGCTTCCTCAGTATTCACCACGTCGTAGGGAACGCTCGCCACTTGTTTGACCTGTTCCGGCCGCGGGCGCAAGGCTTGAAAGGGACGTATGACCGCCACGAAAAGATCTCCTCTGCTTACCTGGTAAGGCTCACGCACAAACCGTTGGACCGGAATGCTTCGTGGCCTGATACTTTTTCCTGATTGCTGAAGGCTTGTGATTAAGACTATCCGTTCGAGTATCATCTTAGCAAGTCTGGAGTTCGCCGCGATCAACTAAGCAATTAATTCAGGACGACTCTTGCCGAATGGACCAAAGACAATGCCTGAGAACAAGAATACTCGCCTCGAACTGGAGAGAAAATTGACAGCGTTGGACGAAGAGTTCGCGCGTGGAATGCGAGCTCGGGGTTTTCAACCGGAACAAGCTGAGAATATTCCCCTGACAACTGAGCTGGCAGAGCTCTATTCACGGCGAATGCGGCTGGCAGAAGAACTGGATGCGTTAGAGGAGGATTCGATAGATGAATGAGATTGAAAGAATTCAGGAGCAACTAAAGCGCGCAATGGAAGGAGACGCCTGGCATGGTCCTTCCGTACGACAACTCTTGCACGACGTCACCGCCTCCCAGGCAGCCGCACACCCAATTGAGAATGCGCACAGTATCTGGGAGCTGACTCTACACATCGCCGCCTGGAACAACGCCGCCCGCCGCAGACTAGGAGGAGATCGCGCCGAGTTGCCGGACGAAGAAGACTGGCCAGCGGTTACCGAGACCAGCGATGCCGCCTGGAACGAAGTGATAGCAAAGTTGGACCAGAGTCATCGCGAACTGCATACGGCAATAGGAACCCTGAACAGCGATAACCTTGATCTGCCGATTCTCGATGATATGCCGTCAGTGTATGTGACCTTACAAGGCGTTATTCAGCATTGCCTCTATCACGCTGGACAGATTGCGATGCTAAAGAAGATGAAAGACGGGGTGAAGAATAATGAGTGAGCTCGCCAGCAAACAATGTGTTCCCTGCAGAGGCGGAGTGCCTCCGCTTGCAGGTGAAGAAATCTCAAAACTGTTAACCAGCCTGAATGGCTGGGAGGTTGTTAACGAGCATCACTTGCACAAGGAGTGTCGTTTCTCGGATTTTGCCGGCGCGCTCCACTTTGTAAATCGGCTAAGCACGATTGCAGAGGAACAGGGTCATCATCCGGATATCTGTTTTGGTTGGGGTCGCGTGGAAATTACGATTTGGACACACAAGATCAATGGTTTGACTGAGAGTGACTTCATCCTTGCCGCGAAGATTGATCAGCTCTGATCACGATCTTAGCGCGGCGACGGAGTTAGTGACTCTTGATAGATGTTTTCAGTCGCGTCCACCATTCGTTCAAGACTAAAGCGATCTCGAATATCCTGATTTGCTGCCTCCCCGATTCGTTTTTGTCTGTCCAGGTCAGTCAATAACCCGATCACTGCGAGCCCGATCGCCTTTGCATCACCAACCGGAACCAACACGCCCGTGATTTCTTGCTGAATCAATTGCTTTGCACCCTCAGTCCTGGTTGCCACGACTGGGATTCGCGTAGCCATCGCCTCCGCCATTGCAAGTCCGAAAGATTCTGCTCGCGATGCCGAGACGAAAACATCCAAGGCGCAGTAAAGCTCTGCCACCTCGTCCAACCACTCGATAAACCGGACTCGATCGGTGAGTCCTAACCTCGACGCAAGATTCTCGAGTACTTTTCGCTGCTGCTGGTCTTGCGAACTATCGACCCCGGCGATAATAAAGCGGGCATTGGGAATTATCTTCGCGACTTCACCGGCAGCATGC
This sequence comes from Blastocatellia bacterium, assembly GCA_031399105.1. Classification (GTDB taxonomy): domain Bacteria; phylum Acidobacteriota; class Blastocatellia; order Pyrinomonadales; family Pyrinomonadaceae; genus PSRF01. The sequence goes on from JANNON010000577.1 coordinate 3,508, forward strand.
AGAAACTCTTCCTGACCTTTCAATGCTTTGAGCTCACCGACCGTTCCGATCAGCTTGGCATCGAACGGCAGTTCCCAACGCCGAAGAAAACGCTCGCGCTCGAACTTCGCAAGAACACTTTCAAAGCGGCGCACATCGACGCCATTCAGTACGACCGCAATTTTCTGATCAGCGACAATCCTTTCCGAGCGCAGTTGTAAAGCGACTGCCTCAGAAACGGCGATGACTCGTGCCACTCGTGACAGTGTCAGCTTGTGTAACCGGTTCATGGGAAACAATACGTGTCTGGTCACGATAAAACGAGAACTTCGATTGCGTGCTGAAGCATATGCGGCAACTGGATAGTCGCGGGCCATATGAGCGTGGACGATGTCTATCTCATTTTGTCTGGTGAAGCTGGTGAGCCGGCGAGCGCTATTGGCATCAAGAGAATTTCTTAATGCGAGCGTGATGATATTGGATCGCGGGATTGCGAGTTGAGCCGCAAGCGGCGAGTTTGGCCGGAAGGCGCCAAAGACCTGATGGCCCCGGGCGGCCAATGAATTTGCGAGGTCGGCGAGGTAGCGTTCACCTCCGCCAGAAAACTCAGCAGAGCTTACTTGAAGGATTCTCAAGGCCGTTGCGTCACTCGTCAGGGTGCCGTGCGAAAGCGCCACCTTACAACATGATTGCCACTTGGGGGTCAAAAACCCTTAATTCAAGTAGACGATTCGCGTACTGAAGCAAAACGATCGCGGCAGGCTGGTGTTTCGTTACCGCCTCGCGGCGTTCCACGTTGGGGCAATTTGGCCCTGTGAAGACGGCACACGTGTTGCCATTTGAGGTTTAGTTCCCCCGCTACAGGATGAAATCAGGAGGATGATGATCAAATGGCTAAATCAAAATTGGTTACTGGCCTTTTCAAAAACCGGATCGCAGCAGAGGCGGCGGTCGACGCAATCTTGAAACGTGGTTACACGCGAGATGACATTAGCGTGCTTATGTCAGACGCCACACGTAGTAAGGAATTTGCGCTGCAAGCGAAATCCCATGTGGCGGATGGGGCTGGCATTGGCGGCGCGCTCGGGGGAGCAGTCGGCGCCGTACTGGCAGCGATCGCCGTAGTGGGAAGCACAATTGTCCTGCCCGGCCTCAATCTCGTGATCGCTGGACCAATTGCCGCTGCCTTGGCGGGGGCTGGCGCGGGTGCAGCCACTGGCGGTGTGATCGGCGCCTTGATTGGAGCTGGCATTCCTGAGTATCGCGCAAAGGTCTATGAAACAGGGCTCAAAGGCGGCGGCATTCTGATCGGGGTGGAAGCTCGCGCTGATGAAGAGATTGGAAACCTCGAAGAACTGCTGGAGTCGATCGGCGGTGAGCACGTTCGAACTGAATAACTCACCACCACAACGGCACACGAAGAAGGGCCTGCGTGAACTCCCATTCACGCAGGCCCATTCTCTCGCTGGGGTGAAAAAGTTAGGTGGCGAATCCTATTTCCCGATCGCGTCCCCAACATCCTCGATCGTCTCACCAACTTTCCGACGAACTTTTCCGAATCCCTCTTTCAACTCACCGCCAGCCTGGTCTGCGTTGCCTTCTGCCTCGAGGTCGCGATCATTGAGAACGCGTCCTGCAGTTTCCTTTATCTGGCCCTTCGCCTGATCAAATTTTCCTTCCAACTCATCTTTATTTGGTAAACCCATGATTAACCCCTCCTTCGGCGTTTCGTATTCCCAGTAGCGAGAAAGGGCAACCGCTGTTCCCGAGTCGTCGAAACCTTAACCGTGTAGAGCAAAGTCGTTTGTTTCGGAAGGTTATAAAAAACAAAGGGGGATGCGTTCAGGGCTAATCAATTTGCCTGGATGTATGCTTCGCAGACTATCGGTGCGCGATCTTCGAACGGGAGTGAGTTCCAGAGCTCAACGAGGTCTGCATCATGCGGGCAAGCTGACTCCGTTCAGTTCTTCATCCGCAGAGGCTTCGTCACTCTTAAAGTACCTTGCCCGCTTGTCGCAAATTGGGAGTCTGACTTCGAAGCGCGTACCCTCCCCGGGCTCACTGACGACAATGATCTCGCCTTGATGACGGGTAATGATTCCATGAGAGGCGGAAAGTCCAAGACCTGTGCCGGCTTTGCCCTTGGTAGTGAAGAAGGGTTCAAAAATCTGGGCCACAGTTTCAGCCGACATGCCGGCGCCAGTGTCTGCCACCCAAAAACACCCTCCTTCGAGTTCGGCCCGCGTGCCAACTTCCATGATGCCGCCCTGCGGCATTGCATCGACGGCATTGAAGATTAGATTCAGAACCACTTCTCGCATCTCCGCGAGATCGCCGAGGACAAAAACTGGTTCATGACACTCGATGCGCACCTGAATCTCCGACTGCACAGACTTTCTTTGCCACTTTGGACGCGCGATCTCAACGCTGGTGGTAATCAGATCGCCAAGCTCGACAGGCCGGAAGTCCTGTTCGGAGTCGCGTCGCGCGAACTCCAAAATTCTCCTGAGGGTCCGCGCTCCTTCTTCCACGGCCTTGGTGATCACCGTCAAACTTTTCGTGGAGCTTTCGTCAGCCGCGCGCATCAGTAAAAGTTGGGCTCGACCCTGAATGACCGTTAATGAGTTGTTCAAGTTGTGTGCGACTCCGGCAGCAAGTTCTCCGACCGCTCGCAGCTTGTCCGACTGAATAAGCATCTCCTGCGCACGCTTACGCTCCGTCACATCGCGTACAAACGCCAGGACGCCTGCCACTTCACCGTCTTTCCAGAGCGGCGCCGTGTGGACTTCGACATCACGCAGCGTTGCGTCAGTCCTTACCGCCCGAACCTCGGCTTCGGTTTCTGCTCCCGCGAGTGTCCTGCGTAAGTTCTCCATCACAGCGTCGCGAAATTCTTCGCCGATGGATTCGACGAAAAGTCGGCCAGGCAGCATCAGTGAGTCCTCCGCTTCGGCTCGCTGATTCATCCACGTGATACGGCCATTGCGGTCGAGCGCATAAATTTCAGCCGGCGTCAGGTCCGCGATACTGGCCATGAAAGAACGCTGCGCAATCGCATCAGCTTCCGCGCGGCGAAGATCAGAAATGTCTCGGGCGATCACGATTGCTTCGTGTGGCCCATTGCCGACCGGGAGCGGTTGGACGATCAGAACCAGCGGACGTGGTCGTGGCGATTGGGTTTGGATTTCTACCTCGACGCGGTCACCAGTTTCTGTGGCCCGATCCACGATGCAGGATTTCGCACCACTGGTACTCCAAAGCATCTCGCAACAGCGTCTGCCAACCAGGGAGTCAGTTTCCTGTTGTAACAGTTTGCCGGCGGCGTTTACACGAACTAGCTGGTGTTCTGAGTTAAAGAGGTAAAGCGCGTCCGGAGCGGTCTCAAACGCACCAATCAATAGGCTTTGCGAGACCGAACACTCGGACGAAGACACAGAATCAGAAGTAGGAGTTAATAATTCACTGGACATGCGGTTCAAATTGAGGCGGTGGGTTTGAGAACGGAGTGGCTAAAACGAATGCCTGATCAGGCCCAGCCATCCTAGCAAATTTCCCTGACGCGTCGCCAGAAAATTTTCAAAACCCTGCCAGAATGGGAAAAGGGCGAGGTTCCTTGCGGAAACTCGCCCCTGGTAATGGTTGCAATGCGGCTTGAGCTTAGAACTCGAAGCGGGTTGCAAACTGGATTTGTCGCTCGCGGAACAACGTCTGACCTGCTTCAGTGATGCTTCCGAAGCCGGTGTTGAACGTCATGGTGCTACCAGTGAGCGAGTAGATCGTGGTGTTGAGTCCCGAGACCTGAGTTCGGTTGAAGATGTTGAAGCCCTCTGCCAACACCTCGATGGCCATTGATTCCTTCAACTTGAAGCGACGAGAGATACGCAGATCGACGTTCACAATCTTCGGAAACTTGAAGAAGTTACGCGGAACCTGTGAAAAACGATTCGCGCCGCCCGAGCCGTTAACTCCACCACCCGGGGTTGTGTTTGACGCGAAGCCAAACGAGGTTGGGCTAATCGAGTTTTGGACGAACCCTGAATAACGAGGACCTGACAAGACATTCAAAATGGGAGCGAAGGTCCAGCCATTCAGGATCGCACGACCGGCATCGCTGTCTAACTGGAAGTTTGTGTTGTAAACCAAACTCGCGACGAACTTATGACGGCGATCGAAGTTCGACAGCCCATTCTCTAATCCCTGGTCAAAGGCATTGAACGGCAGGTTGTTGGCCGAGAATGTGATCGAGGCCTGGCCGTTGTCCTGTGACCGCGACAAGGTGTAGTTCGTTTGGAACTGCAACCCATCGGTCAAACGACGATTAAGTTGCAGCACCAAGGCGCTGTACTTGGAAGTTACGTTGCTGCGGATTTCCGTAATCTGACCAAAGGCGGTGTTCGGACGAGCGCCGGTAAAGATGGGCATGCTCAAAACCTGCCCCCCAAACGGGCCACCAACGACGTCCACGCTGACGAATCGCGACGGTGGATTGAGGTTGGTATCAACGAAGTTTGGTAGACGCTTGCCCTGGCTGTAGAGGTACGAAGCGGACACCACGGTATTCCGAGCGATCTCGCGTTCAAAAACGAGATCGAATTGATGAATTTGCGGATTGGCAAAGTCGGAAGTGAAGAACTGAACTGCGGGGGCAGTCAAAGCTCCTGCGCCTACGAGGTCTGGGAAAATCGGCCCTGCGGCAGGGGCGATGCTCACCTGTCGTTGGCCCCGGTCGATACCCACGCCAGTGTTCACCAACGCGTTGTAGATGGTTGAGTTAATTACGCGACCATAATAGATGCCGTAACCACCACGAATGCTGGTCTTGCCATCGCCGTTAATATCGTATGCGAATCCAAAGCGGGGACCGAAGTTGTTTCTGTCGTCCACTTTGTTGAACGTACCCGGAACCTGAAGGTTTGGCGCGACCGGATCGGGATTGCGCTGATACTCCCAGCGAATACCAAGGTTCAAGGTCAGTCTCGGATTCACGCGCCAGTCGTCCTGAACGAACAGATTCAGATCGTAGGTTTGGAACTTGATACCAAGAACACCAAATCCCTGATTGAAGTTGCCGCCGTAGCAGCGACCGCGGGTTCTGGTGCTGCTATAGCACTGCGTTGCGGCAGGTATACCAGACACGAAGTTGCTGTAGTCAACGATGAAGTCGACAAGACCCGCATTGTAACCAAGCGTATTCGTGCCGCCAGTGTAGTTAAACTCGCCGGCCTGAAAACGGAGGTTGTTCAGATCTTCATCAACGCGATTGACGTCGCCACCCCATTTAACGGTGTGGTTACCGATGCTGAGGGTTACCGTATCGGCGAATTGAATACGCTTCTCGAACGGGAACTTCGCTCGTTCGAGAAAATCGGGAACTCCAAACGAGAGACCATTGGCGATAAATATCTGCGGCGTTCTGCCGCCGGACGCAGTCGTCGGCGAGCCCGGCAGAGGTGGCTGACTCGTCTGGTACTCGTTATCTCGCGACCACTGTACGCGGGCCTCGTTAACCAGGTTCTGTGACAACGTTGAGGCTAAGCGGAAGTTGAGTGTATCCACGTCAACGAAGTCATCGCCAAAGTTATCACGCGCGCGCGTGTTCGTGGCTTGAGTCTGAATACCCGCCGGTGAATCCCAGCGAAGTCGGTTATAGGAAGCAGTGAAGGTGTGATCCTGATTGATATGCCAGTCAATCTTCGGCAGTATCAGAACCTGATCGCCACGGCGAGGCACTTCGCCAGTAAGATTGTTTAGGAAAGTCAAAGCGTTGGTTACCTGCGCATCGGTCAGCCCTTTACCAGTGGAGGTAGACGTAGCGCGGGCAATGTTAGTAATGCCGCCAAAGCCCGGGCACTGTGCCGTCGTCGTAGCCGCGCCCAATGGCCGGGTCAACAAGCAGCGGTCAACCCGGTTAAGGAAGTCCGGCTGAACGAAGGTTGAGAGACCAGGAAAGTTTCGTTTCTGCTGATCATAGTTGAAGAAGAAGAACAGCTTATCTTTGACGATTGGTCCGCCGATATTGCCGCCAAACTGGTGACGAACGTCAATCGGCTTGACACCAACGCGGTCAAAAGTTCCGTTGGGCTGCAACACGCTTCGGAAAGCTAACGGATTGCGGGCGCCCCACTTGTTATTTCTCTGGTAGTAGAACAACTGGCCGTGGAACTCGTTCGTACCACTCTTGGTTACCGCGTTAACCACACCGCCGGCGGCGCGGCCATACTCGGAAGAGTAGTTCGAGGTATTGACCTGGAACTCGCGAATCGCAGCCTGGCTAACCACGTAACTGATACGCGTGCGGCCACGCTCTTCTGAAAAGAACGCCTGATTATTGTCGCCGCCGTCCACCGTGTTGTTGTTTAGCAAACCAGAGACACCGCGAAAGCTGATCAGACCAAAGTTGCCATCCGGAACAGTGCCTGGCGTAAGCAGGGCAAAGTTGGACCAACGTCGGCCATTGATGGGGAGTTCGTTAATCGAAGTCTGGTTAATGTTGCTGGAGAAATCCTGTTGCGCGGTATTGATTACCGGCGCTTCACTTGTCACTTCGACGGTCCCCGAAACTGGTCCAATCGAGAGCGGAATATCGAGCGAGGTAACCTGCCCGACTTCAACAACCACTTGATCCTGTGTGAAGGGGCTAAAACCGGCGCCGTTCACAGTGATCGCATAGCTGCCTGGTTGAAGATTGGTGATGCGAAACCGGCCGGCATCGTCGGTTGTGGCGGTTGACTCTTCATTAGTTCCCATGTTGCGCACCGTAACGGCGGCACCGGGGACAACCTCTTTATTGGGATTCATCACCACGCCGCCAAGAGCGCCAGTGACGGTCGATTGGCCCAAGGCAATTGCGCTCAACGCGAGCACCAAGAAACCAACTGTAAACAGCTTTACTAATTTTGACATACCGGGGAACTCCTTAAGCATTAGGCTGACGTTGCAGTCATCCGCCCCACGGTTCGAGGGGCATCGATTTTAGCTGAGATGGAAAGCGCTTGAACTTTTACAA
>JANNON010000588.1:0-3012 GCA_031399105.1 Blastocatellia bacterium
CGTTGCTGGCTAGCCGTTCGATGTTCTGCGAAACGATGCCGGCTCGGATGCAGGCAGTCGAAACATCAGCCAACAAACTTTCGTCAGCAGATTCCATCACCCTGACGTACGCGTCGGCGCGATCGAAACTGAGACGGCTTAACGACCTTGCCGCTGCAGCCCTGACTTCGCGCGTTTCGTCCGCCATGCCGATGAGGATGGCCGGGAAGACCGACTCGTGATTGATAGATGCCAAACTCGAAATCGCAAGCCCGCGGAGATTAGGTTCCGAGTCAAATCTTGCGACGTGCGAAAGCTTAGTGACCGCAGCCTGAACCTGGAACTGTGCCAGATCCTTTACGGCAGCCGCCCGTGCTTCAGGATCATCACTCGAACATCCCTCTACCAACTCTGCAAACCGTTCATCGTCTGAAGACATTGGCAGGTCTTCCACGCTGGTGGCGGGTTCAAGGTGAGTGATGTCGTGAATCAAGCCGTTTGCATGTCCGGTCCCGAGCAAAGCCGGCTCAGGTACTGCATCAAAGAAATCCAGACCTTCTACTGAGCACGCGCTCAAGGCACGGCTCACTAGCGACGAGGGAACATCAGGATGTCTCCGCGCCATGTCGAGCAATGCGCCAATCGCGGCGGGCACTTTCAATTCGCCGATACTGATCACGGCCTGGTTCCGTACGATTGACTCGTTGTCGTATAGACCTTCGAGCAAAAACGGCAACGCTGCTGGTGATTTAATCTCGCCCAGCGAGCGCGCCGCCGAGGTTCGCTCAAATGCATCGGAAGCCATCAGAAGTGAAGCGCACTCTTGGGCTACAAAACCGTACTCCTCCAGGGCCTCCCGCGCGCGGCGACGTGCAGTTTCATCATATTCGGGTGATGCAATGGTCTTAACGAGGGACGTCACGATGGCGCGACGATCATCAGGCGCACGCGACGAGAGCACGTCCATGCGGTGAGGCTGGCCCAGGATAAGTTTTCCAACTTCCTGATCGATGCGGTAGGCGCCGTAAAGCGAAGCGGGAGACGTAGCCGGCATCCGCACGACCCCTTTTCGTTCTCGCTGTCCGCTGCTCACCTGCTGATTGCTCGACTTCACCAACGCCATATCCGAGCTGTTATTAGAAGCGGCAAACTGTTCCGCGGCGAGTTCTTCATTGGGTTCCTCCCGATGACCTTCGGCTTGGGCGTTCTTCGGTGCGCGCGAGGTGAGTTTGCGTGAAACCAGCAATCCAAAAAGCCCAAGCGCGAGAACAATCAAGAGACTGGAGCCTGAAAAAATCGATGCCAGTAAGCCGTCTTCGTGCGCAGCAAGCTCGCCGGCGTCCTCTATGACCGGTGCGTCACTTTCCGCCGACTGCTCCGGATTGCCAGCTTCGGCGGACGTGTCGACAAAGCCATTCCGTCCGGCAGTTGGCAATCCAGTAGCGCCGGCATTGCGTGGCGTGAAGCTAGGTTGGTAAGGCAAAGTTGATGATGCGACTTCGGCAGTAGAAGAACTCGGGCGAGATTCCTGATCACCATAACTATCCGGCCGGTTCTCCAACTTGCCGTCGACCACGAGATTCAAGCGGTTGTCTACCTCTTCTACGTTCACGCTTGTCCCAGGCTTCGTTTGCAGAATGATCTCGATCGACCTGCCAACCCGGCGTACTTTTACTCCTCTACCACCTTTGACCGAATCTGGAGCCAACGAGTCTGGCATCACCACGTGAAAGCCTTCGCCATCCTGCCAGGTCTGTGCTCGGCTTAACGGACCATTTCCGGAGATTGAAACGACAGTACCTCTTGGAGAGTGGGTGGTACTGACGCTGGAAATAGTGATTTGATTGTGTGCCTGTCCACGCAGCGTTGCTTGTGAAGCAATGGCAACGAAGATGAGTAAGAAGCTCATGGTAACGAACAACGATGCCTGACGAATGGGCAGCACGTCCTTCATTGACGAGTTCAAACAGGGGGTGAATTTTGGCAAAGAAGATTTCTTCATGGCGGGATTTGGGCCGGGAAGGATTGGGCCCGCTGAATGAATCACCGGCCTGGTGTGTCAGCGTGGAAACTGAGTTGGCCGGATGGAAGGCGACAGCAGAGATTATTGCTCGTCGCTAAACTTGTAGCCGATACCCCAAACAGTAAGGACCATATGTGGGTTCTCTGGGTTCTCTTCGATCTTTGCTCGCAGGCGATTGATATGGGAATCGATCGTCCGGTCATAGCCTTCGTAAGAGTAGTCCCAGATTTTTTCAAGCAGGTACTTGCGGGGAAAAACACGACCCGGGTTCGAAGCAAAGAGCCGGAGCAGGTCAAACTCTTTAGGAGTAAGTTCCACCTGACGGTCTCCAATCGTTACTTCCCGCTTGGCGGGATCAATGCGTAGACGGCCACGCACAATGGGCGCTTCATCGCGTGACCCCTCGGGACCGGGAACATGTCGCGAGCGCCGCAGAACTGATTTGATACGCGCCTCGAGTTCTCTGAGACTGAAAGGCTTGGTGATGTAATCATCCGCGCCCATCTCGAGGCCCAGTACTTTATCGACCACATCATCTTTGGCGGTTAGCATCAAAATAGGGAGGTAATTGACCTTTTCACGTAATTCCTTACAGACTGCCAAGCCATCCATCTTGGGCAGCATTAAGTCCAAAACGACCGCATCTGGAGGATCATCCAAGGCTGCCTTTACTCCGGCCAGGCCATCTTCCACAGTTCTCACGTTGTAACCTGCGCGAGAGAAATACTCGCTAATGGCGGTGGAAATATTCTCGTCATCCTCGACCACAAGCAACGAGACCTTACGATCGCCTGCGTCAACTAACGGATTTTCTTTGGGTGATTGCTGTCTGTCAGTAGCTACCGTGGTCATGGTTAACTCAGATTAGACTGACAAGCAGGAGGCTTAACGGGTGTACGTTACTGGGGGTAACGCATGTCGGGCGAGACAAATAGTACAGGACTAAAACGCGAAACTCAAGCACTAAGTTAATTTGGCCCAAACTGTTAGGACCACAGACCACCTCAGGC
>JANNON010000596.1:0-6440 GCA_031399105.1 Blastocatellia bacterium
TTTCGCGCCGCCACGGCTGATCTTAACCTGCCGCTGGCAATGGCCACGGTCTATTTCTTTCTTTGGTTGTACTGGTCGTTGACCGAGATTGGTCCGTGGGGAATGACGAAGCACATCTTTGGCGCCAAGGGCGACAGCACGGGCGCCGTCCGTTACGTGATGATCGTGGTGTTCTTCTTCGTCGGCTTCCTGGAATTGTTTTCATACGCGTTCCGGCCTGTGTCCCTGAGCTTTCGTCTCTTTGGAAACATTTTTGCAGGGGAAAACCTCTTGGAAGCAATGGGCAATGTGGTGCAGCATCCGGCTTGGGCGAAGGCAGTGTTCAAAGTGCTGCTGCCAGTGCCGTTCTATTTCATGGAACTGCTGGTGGGTCTTATCCAGGCGGTGGTGTTCATGCTCCTGACGGCCGTGTTCACGGCGTTGCAGTGCGTGTCCGAAGAGGATGAACACGAGCACGACCACCCTCAGCGTGAGCAAACAATTTCACCGGTTTGACCGTATTCAATACGCGGGAACCGTTGAGTAACAACAAAACAACAAGAAAGAAAATATGATAACACCTATCCTAGCAGAATTGACTGGAAACGTCGCCGTCGGTCTGTCCGTCGGTCTGGCCGGTCTGGGCTCGGCCATCGGCGTGGGTCTGGTTGGCGCTAAAGCCTCCGAGGCTGTCGGCCGCAACCCCACGTCATTTGGCAAGGTCATCGTGCTCGCCGTGCTCGGGATGTCGCTCGCCGAAGCCATCGTGTTCTACGCGCTGTTCCTTGCCAAAGTATAGCGCCGAGGCGCGGGGCGCTACTAGCTCTGCACCTGAACCCGTCGATCACTAAGTTATGCAGTCCTTAATCCTACTCGCAGACATTGGCAGCGGCCTTGCCGACACCGGGTCGCGTATCGTCACGGAGTTTGGCTTGAACTGGCAAAATTTCCTGGCCCAGTGCCTGAGCTTTACCATCGTGGCGTTCTGCCTGCACCGCTTCGCTTACCACCCGATTCAGCGTGTGCTCGAAGGCCGCCAACGACGCATCGCCGAAAGCCTGGCCAACGCGGATAAGATCAAAGCCGAACTAACGCGGACGGAGACCCAGCGCCAGGAGGTGCTGACCCAAGCCAACGCCCAGGCGGCAAAATTCATCGAGGAAGCCCATGCGGCCGCCTCCCGCGTGCTAGCCCAGGAAACCCAGAAAGCCATCGCTGCCGCTGAACAGATCATGGCCAAGGCCCGAGAGGCTGCCGCACAGGACCATGTCCGAATGCTCGCCGAACTCAAAAGCGAAGTAGGGCGGTTGGTCCTGCTGACCACCGCTGAGGTGACCGGCAAAGTTCTCACGCCGGATGATCAACGCCGGCTTTCCGAGGAAACATCGAAGCTCGTGGCGGCCTAAGACGAATCCCGAACTAATCCGGCATGAAAATCACCCAACAAGCGAGACGCGACGCCAAGCAACTGTTCCGCATTTGTCTGGTCGATGGTCTGCTCGATGAGAGCCGCGCACGGCAGGTGGTGCAGCAAATCGTTGCCGCCAAGCCCCGTGGTTACCTAGGCACGCTCACGCAATTTCGGCGACTGGTGGAGTTAGACACCGCCCAGCACACGGCCAAGGTCGTGAGTGCCATGACCTTGCCGGCGGATTTGCAGGCCAGCGTGCGGACGGATCTGGCGCGTGTTTACGGCCCGGGGCTGAGCATTTCCTTCGCCGAGAACTCCGCGCTGATCGGGGGAATGCGCATCCGGGTGGGCAGCGATGTCTATGACAGCAGCGTGCAGGCCCGGTTGGCCGCCTTGGAGCAGAACTTTTGAATCAACAGCTAACCAATGGATGTAAGAACTTATGGCTACCTTAATCGAAGAAATTGAAGCCCAGATCACGGGCGGCAAGGCGGCAACCGCCAAGCAGAACGTAGGCAACCTCGTCGAGATCGGCGACGGTGTGGCGAGGGTGGACGGCCTGACCCGCGCGAAGCTCAATGAGATGCTGGACTTCGGCCAAGGCATCGTGGGCCTAGCCTTGAACCTCGATGAAACCGAAGTCAGAGCGATCATTCTCGGAGACTATACCCTGCTCAACGAGGGAGACGAGGTGCGCACCACGGGGAAGCTGCTGCAAGTGCCGGTCGGCAAGGGACTGCTGGGGCGCGTGGTGAACATGCTGGGCGAACCCATCGATGAGAAGGGGCCGATCCAGAGTGAGATCGCCTACCCAGTGGAAAGAATCGCGCCGGGCATCATTCGGCGCAAGCCTGTCAGCCAGGCGGTGCAGACGGGCATCATGTCCATCGACGCGATGATCCCGATCGGCCGTGGCCAGCGGGAATTGATCATCGGCGACCGTGCGACGGGCAAGACGAGCATCTGTATCGACACGATTATTAACCAAGCCCGGCTGAACAAGGCGGCCGAAGCGGCCGGCGACAAGGACTATCGCCCGTTGTATTGCATCTATGTCGCGATTGGCCAGAAACAATCGAGCGTGTCGCGCGTTGTCACCATTCTCGAGGAAGCCGGCGCGCTGCCCTACACCATTGTCATTTCCTCCCCGGCGAGCGATTCGGCGGCCAACCAGTATATGGCGCCGTTTGCGGGCGCGGCGATGGGCGAGTGGTTTATGGATCACGGCATGGACGCATTGATTGTCTATGACGATTTGTCCAAGCACGCGGCGGCCTACCGTGAAGTCTCCCTGGTGTTGAAGCGCCCCTCGGGCCGCGAAGCCTATCCCGGCGACGTGTTTTACCTGCACAGCCGGCTGCTCGAACGGGCGGCCCGCGTCGGCGAGAAGCATGGCAACGGCTCACTCACGGCCCTGCCCATCATCGAAACGCAGGCCGGCGACGTTTCCGCTTACATCCCCACCAACGTGATCTCCATCACGGACGGTCAGATTTTCCTGGAAAGCGACTTATTCTATCAAGGAGTGCGCCCGGCAATCAACGTCGGCGTCTCGGTGTCGCGCGTCGGCTCGGCGGCGCAGATCAAAGCCATGAAGCAAGTCGCCGGAAAGCTTAAAGGTGAGCTAGCCCAGTTCCGGGAACTGGCAGCCTTTGCGCAGTTCGGCTCCGATCTGGACGCCAAAACCCAGGCGCAGATCAGCCGCGGAAAGCGCATCGTCGAGATCTTCAAGCAAGTCCAGTATAACCCGGTCCCGGTCGAGGTGCAGGTCGCGACCCTCTGGGTGGTTCAAAATGGATATATCGACGAAGTGCCCGTGGAGCGAACCAAGGAATACCAGAAGCAACTGACGGAGTATCTAACCACTCGGAAACAGGAATTGCTCGGGAAGATCGCGAAAGAGCAAAAGCTCAGCGATGAGTTAACCGCTGCGTTAAAAGCTGCGGCCGACGATTTCACCCAGACCTGGGTCGTCGAGAAAGCCCAACCGGAGAAGGTTAAGTGAGCCAAGCGTGAGCCATGCACATCGCCCCGACGAGTTATGAATAGCCCTCGCGACATTCGCCGACGAATCAAGTCGATCACGGGCACTGCGCAGATCACTAAAGCGATGCAGATGGTGGCGGCCGCGAAGATGCGCAAAGCCCAACAGGCTGAGATCAAGGGGCGAACCTTCGCCGGGCTTTTGTATCGTTTCCAACGCAAGGCCACCACGCAATCCGAGGGATTTAGCCATCCGCTGTTGGAAGTGCGCGAAGTCCGCAAGCGTGCGGTCATCCTGATCGGTGGTGATAAAGGCCTCTGTGGAGGGCTTAACAGCAACCTGTTCCGCCTCGCTTCCCAGTTCGACCACGAGTCCACGGTGTTCATCACCGCGGGACGTCGGGCCGCACAATTTATCGTCCGCTCTCGGCGACAGCTTTGTGCCGAGTTCGCCTATGGGGACAATCCCCGCTACGCGGAGGCCAAGGCTATTGCCGCGTGTGCCCGCGATCTTTTTTTGAAAGGGGAGGTGGACCGGGTTCAGATTGTCGCCACGCGGTTCGTTAATACGCTCAGCCAGGAGTCGGTCTGCCTTGAGTATCTCCCCGTAGGACCAATCAAGGGGCTCAAACTTCCGGGCGCACCGTCGGAAGAGGAGTTGGCTGCCAACACCGCAGAATACCTGTTCGAGCCAACCCCCCACGCCTTCCTAGGCTATCTCCTTTCGCATTACCTGACCATCTACATTTACCATGTCCTGCTGAATGCCAAAGCCAGCGAGCAAAGCGCGCGGATGGTGGCCATGAAGAATGCCACGGACAACGCCAACACCCTCATCGGGGACTTGTCTCTCGCCTACAACAAACTTCGGCAGAGCAAAATTACCACGGAGTTGTTGGAGATCGTCGGCGGTCAAATGGACGCCGATTGATCCACTTCACTCTACAACCAAGATCTGAAACCAATTATGAATAAAGGCAAAATCGTCAAGGTAGTCGGCGCGGTCGTCGATGTGGAATTTCTGGGGGGAATCCCAGGCATCCACCATGCGCTGACCGTTGAATTCGAAGTCGCTAAGCAGCCAGTGAAACTGACTCTCGAAGTGCAGCATCAACTCGGAGACCATTGTGTCAGGACCATTGCCATGTCCACCACCGAAGGTCTGGAACGCGGCCTAGACGTGGTGAACACGGGCAAACCCATCTGCATGCCCGTCGGCCCAGGGGTCATGGGGCGGGTGCTTGATGTTACCGGCAACCCGGTGGACGAACGCGGACCGGTGATTGCGGAGCAGTATAATCCGATCCACCGCCCGCCACCATCGCTCGACGATCAATCCACATCGCCACATGTTCTGGCCACCGGCATCAAGGTCCTTGATTTGATCTGCCCATTCCTGAAAGGCGGAAAAGTCGGGGCGTTCGGTGGCGCCGGGGTGGGCAAGACCGTCGTCATCATGGAATTGATCAATAACATCGCCAAGCTTCACGGCGGGGTTTCGGTTTTCGCCGGGGTCGGGGAGCGGACGCGCGAGGGCAACGACCTTTATCACGAAATGTCCGAAGCCGGCGTCATTGACCAAAAAGAACTCGGCAATTCCAAGATCGCGCTCGTGTATGGCCAGATGAATGAACCGCCCGGCGCTCGTCTGCGCGTGGCGCTCTCCGGCCTCGCCATCACCGAGTATTTCCGCGATGAAAAGAATCAGGATGTGTTGCTCTTCATCGACAACATTTTCCGGTTCTCGCAGGCGGGTTCCGAAGTGTCCGCCCTCCTCGGCCGCACGCCCAGCGCCGTTGGCTACCAACCAACCCTCGCGACCGAAATGGGCGCTTTGCAGGAGCGAATTACCTCCACCAAGAAAGGCTCCATCACCTCATTCCAGGCGGTCTATGTCCCGGCAGACGACCTGACGGACCCTGCGCCGGCCACGACGTTTGCGCATCTGGATTCGACCATCGTCCTGGAGCGGTCGATCGCCGAACTGGGAATCTATCCCGCGGTGGATCCGCTCGCCTCGACCTCCCGGGCACTGGCCCCCGAAATCGTCGGCCAGGAGCATTACGACGTGACTCGCGGCGTCCAGGGTGTGTTGCAGCGCTACAAGGATCTCCAGGACATCATTGCCATTCTGGGCATGGACGAACTTGCGCCGGAGGACAAAGTCACGGTTTACCGAGCCCGCAAGATTCAGAAATTCCTCAGCCAACCCTTCAGCGTGGCTCAGGTGTTCACCGGCACGGAAGGCAAACAAGTCTCCGTGGCCGATACGGTGCGCGGCTTCAAGGAGATCTTGGATGGTAAACATGACGACGTGCCGGAAGCCAATTTTTACATGAAGGGTGGAATCGAAGAAATTCAGGAGGCAGCCCCAAATGAAAAGAGCAAAGGGGAAACGGCCAGGGCGGAAAAGGCGAAAGACGCCCGACCTCAGACGGCAACGGCCACAGGAGGACAAAAGTCCAAATTGCCCTTGAACCTATTCTAGCCGCCTTATTGCCCGCTTTCACAACGTCCGAGCCTTATGGCCAGCACCCTAACATTCGAGATCATCACGCCGGATGGAACGGCTTACTCCGAGAAGGTGGACATGGTTACTCTTCCAGGGGTCGAAGGCCAGTTTGGCGTAGGCTCAGATCACGTCCCCTTGATGACGCAGATGGTGCCCGGCGAGGTCATTGTGAACAAAGACAGCCACGACTATTTTTTGGTCGTTGGCGAGGGGGTAATCGAAGTCACGAGCGAGCGTGTGATCGTCCTGACGGATCTGGCCATTGCATCGGATATGATCGACGAGGCCAAAATTGAGGAAGCACGCCAACGCGCCGAAGCCCGCCTTGGCGAGAAACTCTCTGACGAACAAGTCGCTTCCGTGAACGCGGCGATCACCCGCTCTCTGGCGCAACTGCACGTCAAGCGACGCAAACGAAATTGAGTGGCCTATGAGCACTATCGCTTCTCATGAATTCCACTTCACCAGCACGGACGGACTGAAGATCGCCTGCACTTGCTGGCACAATCGCAGGCCTCCGCGCGGGATCATTCAGATCGCGCATGGCATGGGCGA
>JANNON010000618.1:0-3405 GCA_031399105.1 Blastocatellia bacterium
TGTTGCTGCTCCCACTGATCAGCCTGCGGATGCGAATTTGATAATGGTCATCGCGTCGGACAGTCCCCTCAACGTGCACGGGCTCACCACCTTCTTAAATGAATGCTGGCCAGAAATAAAACGCGCCCACCCAACTGTCAAACTTCACATCGTGGGAACAATCGGTAGAAGTTGCCGGGTGGATGATGAAGCAATCGAGTACACGTTACGGGCGGAGGACCTCGCGAGTGTTTATCGCCAAGCACGCGTCGTCTTGAATCCTACGATGGCCGGTACCGGATTGAAGGTGAAGAGCGCCGAAGCGCTTGCGCACGGAAGACCGCTGGTTGCGTGGCCTCTCGGTGTTGACGGACTGGATTACGAAGGCGAGGCGCCTTACCTGAAATGCGGTTCCTGGGAGGAGTTTGGCGGCGCTGTGGTCCGCTTGCTTCAATCTAACACTCTCGCTGAGCAACTGGGCCAACGAGCGCTTGCATATGCGACCGAGCGGTTCAATCAAGCAAATACTTATGCGCCGTTGCTCGCGTGCCTAAACGCCCACGCTGCGGGAGACAGTGTTCAGAAACTAATTAGTCTTGAGCCCAGCACCAACACCTGACATCTCGGTCATTACTTGCGCGCACAACCCGCGGCAAGATTATCTCGAGCAACTGATCGCAGCTCTCGAAAAGCAAACCCTTCCCAGGGAGCGGTGGGAGTTTGTGCTAATCGACAACGCCAGCAGCGAGCCGATTGCGCAGCGCGTAAACTTATCGTGGCATCCCAGCCTGCGAGTTCTCCGCGAGGAGAAACTTGGTCTGACACACGCTCGCCTGCGGGGAATTAAAGAATCGACGGCCGAGCTTTTGATTTTTGTCGATGACGATAACGTGCTTGATGCGGACTATCTCGCGCAAGCAGCGAGCATCGCGGCCGCGTGGCCGATGATCGGTGCTTTTAGTGGACAGGTGCGCGGCCAATTCGAAGAGCAACCACCGGATTGGACCAGGAAGTATTGGCATCGACTGGCCATCCGAGAATTTAGCAGTGATCGCTGGTCGAACATCGCTTGTCTTGATCACACCACGCCGAATGGAGCCGGCTTATGCGTGCGACGCCAGGTAGCACTCGCTTATCTCAACTATCACGAAAGCGGCAAGCGCAAAGTCGTGCTGGATCGTGCTGGCAAGAGTTTGCTTTCGGCTGGAGATCTCGACCTGGCCGCGACTGCTTGTGACCTTGGGTTGGGGAACGGTCTGTTTGCGAACTTGAAGTTGACGCACTTGATACCGCGCGAACGCTTGACCGAGGACTACTTGCTGAGATTGCTGGAGGCTCAAACGACATCGGCCGTGGTGCTGGAGTCTTTCAGAGCAAACGGCGTCGAGCCAATGCCCAGAGGATGGAAACGAGAGATCCTTGATCGCCTGAAACCCTTATCGATGAATGCCAGGGACCGCCGGTTTCTTTTAGCCGTGCAGGCAGGGCAGAGAAAAGCTCAGGCGTTATTGCACGGAAAGTCAGAACCGGTAAGCGCCGGGGACCGGGTGGGTTCCCAGGAATAGTGTCAACGCGCGACTCACAACCTAAGCTCGTGTCGCCGGAGGGCGGACCTGCTCCAGTAACGCTAGCGGAGATCATCAAAGACCCTCCCAGTCCGCATCGAGGTGCTGACGGCGAGTATTTCGCGTTGGGTTTCCCGGAAGAGGTCTTAACGTTCATTGCCGGCCAGGTCGATCAGTCTTCGAAGACACTCGAAACGGGTTGCGGTCTTAGTACCACGGTGTTTGCGCTGCTTGGCACGCAGCACATCGCGATTTCGCCAGCCGCCTATGAGTTTGAGCAGATCAAGGAGTATTGCCACGCTCGCGATATAGCAACGGATCAAATTTGCTTCTATGCGGAACCTTCTGAATTGCTGTTGCCCAACCTGGCCTGCGATCTTCTCGATTTGGTCTTGATAGATGGACGACATGGCATGCCGGCGCCTTTTATCGATTTCTACTACACGAGCCGCAAATTGAAAGTCGGAGGGTTGCTGGTAATCGATGACACCTGGTTATGGACCGGCAGGGTGCTCAAAGACTTCCTGCTGGCTGAACCTGAATGGGCCCTGGAAATTGACTTTCCGCCACGCACCGCGGTGTTTCGCAAACTGGCCGATGGAAGCGAGAACAAGGAATGGGCCGACCAGAAATTTGTGGTGGAAAACAGTGAGTTCAAATTGGGGCTCGTACCGCTCTCGTATTCCGCTGCCGCGATCGGTTACCTGAGACGAGGCGAATACCTTACGCTTGCAAAGAGAATCGCGACCGTTGCCGGACGTTCTTTGAAGAAAAGCAACGACAGAAGCTAGCCTGCCACTCGTTATTCGCAATTCATGCTGAGAAGCCTCGTTCAATATCTTCCTCGCGGACGAAATCGGGCCGCGCACTTCATCACTCGACGGAGCGGCAGCTTTGAGATGGTTGGCCCTCTTTCTGGCTTGCAGATGAATTTGGATACCAGCGATCCGTTCCAGGCCGAGATGGCATGCGGGATCTATCAATCCGATCTCGTAGCGGAACTCCAGGCGCTGATACAACCCGGAGACGTCGTGCTTACTGCCGGCGCACACCTTGGTTACATGATGCTGTTGATGGCGCGAATGGGAGCAACCGTAATTGGTTTTGAGTGTGATCCCCGGCTCCTCGAACTTTGCCAGGCCAATCTTGATCTCAACGATGAGAAAGTTCGCTTGCTGCCTGTTGGGCTGGGATCCAGCGACACAGAACTGGAGATGAACATCTCGATCCATGCGGGCCAATCCAGTTTCTCAATTGCTCACTACTCGACTGAAAAACGCACGGTGAGAATCAGGCGTGGCGATGACGTTCTACGTGAGCTCGGTGTAGATCGAATCGATGGTTTGTTGCTGGACGTAGAAGGCTGGGAGTGTGAAGTGCTTGCCGGCTTGTCCGAAACGTTTGTGCAAACACCGCGCTGGGCGGTGATTGAGTGCTTTGAAGTTGCGCTGCGGAATGCGGGTGGTTCAGGTGATCAATTACGCCGTCAGATCAAAGAAATCGGTTGGCAGATCGAGAAGGAAGTCGACGCGGATTTGATCTGTCGCAGAGATGACAGGATGCGGTAACGGATTTCGCTGTAAATGAATGCGGCGTCAGGGTCATGAGGTCAGTACCACCTAGCGGTAGCGGGTGGGGTGTTAGGTTGAATCGAGCATAAAAACCCCGAAGGACGCGTTGGTGCACCCCACCCGCAACCGCGAGGTGGTACCGACCTCATGACTTTTACGTCGCATTCATTCACAGACCTCAAACTGCATCACTACCGTAGTGGCTGGTAATTAGCTGGTAATTGGCTGGTAATTGGTTGGTCATCGCTTTACACCGAAGGTGTTGAAAGGTCGCAACAAGCAACAACGCC
>JANNON010000627.1:0-2570 GCA_031399105.1 Blastocatellia bacterium
GTGGTTTTGAACCTCCGATCCTTGGAAATTTCTGCTCCAGGGAGTCCAGATGTAACACTGTGCCTCGACTTTGGAACCGCAATGTCGAAAGCATTCGCGATGAAGGGCGAATCAAGCCCAGTTGAGCTCGCACTTGGTAAAAGAGCTGGTAGTTCCGGTTACCCAGTTGATTCGTCTCTATTCATTGCGGATAGCGGTTTGATATTCTTCGGCCCACAGGCTGTTGCCAAAGGTGGTGATGCCGCGGAAACTGGGCGGGCCAGATTCGATTCTCCAAAGGCAAGACTGAGCATGGGTGGTCAAGGAGAGATCGACAAGATTAAGGTTGGTCCGGACATCAATCCGACCGATATTTCTATCTCCGAAGGCGAGATGATTACCCTATATCTCGCCTACCTAACCGACCTCTCCGTTACAGAGTTGGAAACGAAGGGATATTCAAGATATACAACACGTCGATTCGCACGTCCTTGTTGGTCTGAGGAACGAAATCGCTGGGCGGAGCCGTTGTTGCGTCGCATGTTGGCACAAGCGCAAATTCTTGCGGATACGTTTCACGGCCGCTGGGAGTTGGGTATCCCGATTGCCGAAGCCAAGTCAGCATTAGGCAAGTTACGCGAGTTGGCCGCAGTTCCTGAGTACCTTCTCGGGGAAGGGGTTCCTGAACCAGTCGCCGCAGCTGCCAGTCTGATGCTTCGTGACGAAGCTCAACGCGAACTGTTCTTAGTGATCGATGTTGGTGCCGGCACGACCGACTTTGGTGTTTTCCTATTGCAGCACAATCCTGATAAAGATGTCTGCCTCATCAGGACTGTCCCAGGAACGGTCGAGTATTTGCCCCAAGCCGGCAATCGTATTGATGATCTATTGAAGTTTTATGTTCTTGATTCCGATGGCGTTGATCCAGCAAGCCCGGAAGGTCGGCATAACTTAGCCTACTTGCAGAGCAGTATGCGGTTCTATAAAGAGGTCCTATTTCGGGATGGCATCGTCGAGGTCGTTTTGGCTAACCACACTCGAGTGGTTGTCGAAAGGGATGCTTTCCTGTCATGCGATCGCGTCAAGGCGTTCGCCAATCAGCTAAACCAAAAACTCATAGCCGTCCTATCGGTTGTTGGCGATGGCTATCTTGATCTGATGGCAAGAGGGGTTTTGAACGTAGTATTAACTGGCGGCGGCGCCAGTTTGCCGATGGTCATGAAAATGGCCACAGGGGTTATTGACATCAAGGATCGAAAGATTATGCGAAAGGCAGCAGCACAAGTGCCAGCCTGGATTGAGGAAGACTATCCTCAGTTCTCAACACAATACCCGCAGTTGGCTGTTGCTATTGGCGGGGCCTCGCCGGAATTGCCGAAAATGGCTGATAGTGTTGCCGATTTCAAAGGGTTAGCTACTCAAACCTACGTATGACGAGTTTTTGCATGGTATTTTTCATCAAGCCGGTGGCAATAGCCGGACCGCGTACTACTGTAATACGCATCTAAAACGCGAAAAAAACATTTGAGACTCTCCACCCAACGTATTGGAACGAAACGGTAGGCGCAAACTCAAAGTTTGGTAACAGCCTGCCCAGAGCCAAGGCTGAGAACTTCAAGACCACGATCGAGATCCAAAGTCCCAAGCTGCAAGAGATGGCGGAGATCACCCGCAACAACCAGAAATGGAGCGACAAGGAAGTGCAAGCGCATCACGATGCAATAATCAAACGCCTTCGCAACGATCTCAAGCTGTAATGGCTGGCGGGCGCCGGAACCGAGCCTAGCCACGCACGTGGCATGCAAGAATCCGACCCTGTTTTCGGGGAAGAATGGCGATCGACGAGCGACATCCCCTTAGCTGACCGTGACGCCGACGGCGCCGCGGAGCGTACGGGCAGTCGAGCAAGGCCATAGCAGCTTCGTTCTCACCCTGCTGTGGCCGAGCGTCAGCTTGCTTAAGTTTCAATGCTCCCTTCCGGCCGTGCGCAATATCGGCTCAGGGTCGATTCCGGCTGTCCTCGTGCGCCAGATCAGAATAATTTCATTGGGCGACAGTTATGATCATGTGCGGTCGAGCCATTGAGAATTCGGAGAAGAATCCATCTCTGTGTCAGGATGACTAGCCAAGCCAGTTTGAGGCCGCTATGCGCCGGCAATTTCAAGTGCTCTGCACCCGCCAAGGCGGCCCGAGTTCATGTCGTTATGAGCGGTACTAATTCAATTAGGGTTTCGTCGTCAGGGGCAATCTGTATTGAACCGTCGGGCAACACTTTTCTGTAAAGCGCATCGGGGTGGTGGCAGACTCGCTGTGAAACCTGGCCTTCATTGATCAACAGGGTGGCGCATGTCGCGCCGCGGGTGCTGAAGAGGCACAGCCATTTGGCAGGGTAGAGTCGGTTATTCACCCAATTCAAGAACGGCTCAAACGTATGTGCCCGCCAAAGCGAAGCTTGAGTTGAATAGGTGCTTCCGCGCACATCGCAGAGGCGACAGGCATATCCCCAAGGGCGCCGTTGTGCGCAGGTTTCATTCGAGAAAATGAGATCCCAGCAGTCCTCGTGATGAACAACCGAAACACCCAACTCCCAC
>JANNON010000650.1:0-13041 GCA_031399105.1 Blastocatellia bacterium
GACGAATCCATGGCCTTCGTGCCAATCGACATGGACGAGAGGAAACTGGGCGTCTTCCAGAGAGATCGACGCTCCGTCCCAGACGGGACGTGACTGCACTCGAGTTAGAAGCTCCGGAACCGACGGGACGGGCATGGGAACGTCGCTCGTGACGAATGAGACACGAAAGGAATTTCGCAGGTTCACAGTTAGCCAGCGTTCCCGTTCGATAATTCCCAGTGCGCGGGTGCATAGAACCGGCCCACCAATGTGCGAAAGACTAGTTCAGCCGTCCGGTCGAGCGCTCATTTGAATCAGCATCATTCTTGCCAAGGAGCTTATCGGTCAAAATGGAAAATCCCTGCTGACGTTGGTGCTCGGAGATCTTGTCGGCACTCTGTAAGTCGGTACGCAGTTGCTCGATAGGTTGCTCAAGTAAGAAACGCATCAAAGGAGGAATCATGTCTTTCCGAGATTTACCCTTGATGTTTTTCAATCCAATAAGCTGCGCGAAGTGCCGAATGTCCTGCGACTCAGGAAGAACCGTGCGATTCTTAAGGTAGGTAAGGAACTCACCGAGCAGATGGTACTTTTCCGGTTCACTCTTACGAATTAGCTCAAGCGAACTTACGATTGTGGGGTGACCTAGCTGGCGAATGGCGGATGACGCCTTGCGAGGCTTCTGACGGCCTGCATCGTTTCTCACCGAGACGTGTGACAGAGCCAATCGCACCTGTTCTCCGCCAAACTGCTGAACAAGAAGCGCGAGAATCTCCTCCAAAAATAGTCCTTTCGATGAATGACTCATAGGCTAATCCTGTCAAAAAACTCGGTCGCGAATGCGGCGAATTCAGTCTTCACCATACGATGTGCGCCGCTTGTGCTGTCGATTGGCATACCGTCGCGGGCCGCCCTGAAATAAGAATCTGAGTGGGGAATGTCGTTCTTAAATACATACCAGCCGTTTTTGGATGCCTTATCTCGAACGTCTTTCTGCGCGAGTTTGTGCTCGCGCTTCACATTTCCCCTGTAAAAGTCATTGAAAACCAAGCCGCAGACTTCGATGAGCTTATCCTCATGTTGTAATTGAAAGGTCTTAACGCTTCGATTCAGGAGCGGAAAACCGATCGATGCTAAAAACTCCGCACGGATCGGTACCAGGATATAACGGCTGCAGTGGTAAGCAGCGTCAGTCAAGATGGAATCGGTTGGTGAGCAGTCGATAATAATAAGATCATAACGCTCCTCAACTTTGGCCACAAAGCGAGCAAGCAGTGTTTCCTTTCCTGTGGGGTTGCGTAAGGTCCACGAGAGCTCAAGGCGTGACGGTACAATATCCAGCGAGCCGCCGTCTTTGTAATTCACACGGTTGTAGATCGTTTTCAGAAGGTCCAGCTTTTTAGGACTTCCTGAAGCTGTGCCCGTGGGAGTGAACTGCTCGAAGATGTCCGCCACCGTAAGGCCGCTATTGTCTAGGTAGGAGACATATGTCTGGGGCGACATCACTGATTGGCTGGCATTTGCCTGGGGATCGAGATCGATAAGTAAGACTTTCTTATTTCGATACCTAGTAGCGTGCCAAGCTATTTGAGTCGCGAGCGTTGTTTTACCCACACCGCCCTTCATGTTGATCATCGAAACGCATACAGCCATCTTCTCTCCTTAACAGTGCTCTAGCCAGCTATTCCGGAATCTGGATCATGCCATTTGACGGGCGTTCTTTGACTGCACGCTCGAAGCTTTCTGGCGATGGCCCCCCATGAGCAAGCCAATCATTCTTAAACACGTCTTGCTGTGCCATTGGGATATCTTGAGCGGCAATGAAACCAACTCCAGGGATTCCTGTTTTCTCGCTAACAACGAGTATCGTGAGCGGGGGTAGATTGTGGACCAAGCAGTATGATTGGATGGGTTCGAGGCACTGCCCCAACCCTACGCGGGGCATGCCCGTTAACTTCGCCACCATTTCGTAAGTAAGTACTTGGCGATTGAAGGCCGCCAGCGCCAGAACCGACCAAATTTGGGAAGCGCGATCATTTACGCTCATTGCTTTTCTCCGTCAGTGTGTGACGGCATTCTACCATGAAGGTTTGAGTAAGCCCGTCATGGTTATTGCATAAGCTGACTGCTATCGTGCTCTGCCAAGCGATGTAGCAGCCGCGCACGCGACAGGACTGATCCTCCAGAGATCAAGGATCCAAGGCAAGAAACCGCAGCACTGAATCTGCCGCTCGAGCTGACGCCCCGCCTTCGCCTAATTGATGTGTAACCTTTCTTAACTCGGCTCGTAGATTTGCATTGGTCTCCGCATCAAGCAGTCTCAATAATTCCCTAGCCAACTTTTCACCTGTAAGCTCATCCTGCATCAGTTCACTTACCAGTCTCTTTCCCGCGATCAAGTTCACCAGGCCATAGTGCTCGGCGTTGATCAGGCGACCGAGCGTGTGCCAATTGGTTGCCGACTCTTTGTAAACAATCACCATCGGCGTGTTGAGCAATGCCGCTTCAAGCGTAGCCGTACCGCTGGCAATTGAGGCTGCGTCGGAAGCCGCCAGCGCTTCGCGGGTTTGGCCATGAACGATGCGTAGTCCGCCGACGGCAGGAGCGCTCTTCAAAATGGCTTGTGCCTCCTCGAGCTCGCGGCTGGGAGCCACCGCCAAAACAAACTGCACCTCGCTTCTTATTCGTAAGACGTTGTTCGCGGCGTTTAGCATCGGCGGCAGAATCCGCTCGAGCTCCTTGCGGCGACTTCCGGGAAGCAGCGAGACGATGGGTCTGTCTGGATCAAGCTCGTTGCGACGGCAGAACTCATCGCGTCCATGTTCGGCCCGCACTTCGCCGGCGAGCGGATGGCCGACAAACTCAACGTGAGTCACTCCGCGATCGGCATACCACTGCTTCTCGAAAGGAAGAATCGTCAGCAGCAAGTCGACATCGCGTCGAATCGATTGCACTCGATACGAACGCCAGGCCCACAGCTGCGGACTGATGTAATAGATGACTTTTATTCCGCGGCGGTGGAGCGCGTGCGCGAGTCGCAAGTTGAAGTCAGGCCAATCGACGAGAATCACCGCGTCCGATTTGCGGGCAGCGGCCGATATTTTGAGTTCCTTGTACGCGCGCAGAAACTTCGGCAAAGCGCTGCCAATCTCCAGCAATCCCAGGATTGAAAGGTCATCAGTGCGCACAATCGTGTCGACACCCGCGGCGCGCATCCGTGGACCAGTTGCTCCAAAGAACTTCGTCTCGGGAGAAGTTTTCTTGATTGATTCGACTAACGCCGCCGCATGAGCATCGCCAGAAGGCTCGCCCGCGACGATCATCAAACTTAGGGGTGTGGGCATTGTGGCG
Source organism: Blastocatellia bacterium (assembly GCA_031399105.1). Taxonomy (GTDB): domain Bacteria; phylum Acidobacteriota; class Blastocatellia; order Pyrinomonadales; family Pyrinomonadaceae; genus PSRF01. The sequence goes on from JANNON010000650.1 coordinate 3,331, forward strand.
ATGGTAAGCGGGATGGGTCAAAGTCCAAAGTCCAAAGTCCAAAGTCCAAAGTCCAAGTCCAAACAGCAATGGACAAAGACAACCTCCTAAACGACAAATGAGAACTGGCAAATGATATATGGGAAATTTTTCTTAGTTATCTGTAGTTAACAAACATCCTTCGCGAAACGCCTAACTACTTCCCTCGCAACTTTTCGTGCTAGCATCGCCTCGCTTTCGCCTTTTATCCGTGGAGGTCTTCAAACTCACTTTTGCGCTTTGCTTTTTCTCCGAGTGTTCCCCGTCTCGTCTGGTTCGCCCTCGCGAACGCAATCCTGATCGCCATCACGTCGCCCGCGATTGCTCAACAGACTAATCCTGTCGATCGGAAGGTCACCAACCCGATGACCGACACGCCGAACGTCAATCCTCTTACTCAAGATCAACCTGTACGTCCGCGAACGACAAGCGCCAGTGCGCAGTCCGCGACCGCTACTGAAGAGTTGACGTTGACGTACGACAAAGGCAACGCTTCCGGACCCGATAACGCAAAGATCTTCGTCTACGAGGGGAACGTCGATGCCCGCATCGGTACCTATCGGTTACAAGCCGACAAAATCACTGTCTATGAAGCGACGAATAAGGTGCTGGCAGAGGGCAACGTGGTTTTCGATCAAGGAGACCAGCAACGAATTACAGGCTCGCGCGCGGAATGGAACTACAGAACCAAGACCGGCTTTTTTCTCGATTCAACCGGGTTCTCAAATCAGACGAACGACGGCACTCGCCTCTATTTCACTGCTGATCGCGTTGAACGGGTCAGCCTGGACACACTGATAGCAACCAACGTTCAGGTCACTGCTTGCGACGAGGAAGTTCCGAAATGGAGTTTCCATGCGAAGAAAGCGAAGATCAAAACAGGCGATCGGGTCCGCGTTTATGGGCCCAACTTGCGGATCAAGAAGATCCCCATCTTCTATCTTCCTTACGCCTCGGTATCGATCAAGCCGCGCGATCGCGCCTCAGGATTTTTGACTCCCACCTTCGGTGGTTCGGGTGAAAAGGGATTTAGGTTATCGAACGCCTACTACCAAACCCTCGGTCGTTCAGCAGACGTAACCATCAGGAACGATATCTACACGCAACGTGGTTTGGGATTCGGGTTGGATTTGCGGACGCGTGCCAACTCGCGCTCATTTCTTAACGCTGGGTTCTATACCGTCAGGGATCGTATCTTCGGTCCCAGCGAAGACGCCGATCATCCTGATGAAGGCGGCTCGAGCTTTTACGCTGACGGCGTACATTATTTTCCGAATGGCTTCATGGCCGCGGCCGATGTGAACGTCACATCCAATCTCGCCTTTCGTCAGGTTTTCTCTGACAACATTCAACAGGCAATTTCTCCGGAAGAGCGCTCGCAGGTTTTCGTCAGCAAGGACTACAGCAATTACAGCTTCAACTTTCTGGCGCGCAGTCAGGTTACTTCAATCTCAAGCACTCGGGTTCGCATTCGCGAGTTGCCAAGCGTCACTATCGATCGCCGGCCTTCGCCACTGGCCTTCCTGAAAAAGTTGCCGGTCTACTTTTCTTTCTCGGCGGCCGCAGAAGGTGTCAGCCGTAAAGAGACAACTGATGATTTGATTGCTTTTCGCCAACAGGTGGGTGGTGACCCAATCATTACTCCTTCCGTGGTGCAGCGTCTTGATTTCAATCCGCGGCTTGCGGTTCCGTTAAGTTTCGCCGGCTTTAACTTCACGGCAACTGTAGGCGGGCGCGCCACGTTCTACTCCAACTCGATCGATCCAGTGAACCGGGCAATTCTGAGTAAGAACATCACGCGCGGTTATGCAGAGTTTGAGTTTGACACTCGTTTGCCGGCGTTCGCACGAGATTTCAAGCGTTCGAGTGGCACCTTCTTTTTTCGTCATGTGATCGAACCTTACGTGACCTATCGGCGAATCGAGGGTCTTAACAACTTCGACAACATCATTCGCTTTGACTACATCGACGCTTTAGCTGATACCAACGAATTGGAGTTTGGTATTTCGAATCGTTTCTTTACGCAACGTTCAACGGAGAATGTGAGTAGCGCTGCGGTGGAGGCAACCAGGAGCGGCGAAAAGGTTCCGCTTTCAACTCAGCCCTACGAAGCGCTGACGCTCACGGTCCGGGCGAAGTATTTCTTTGATCGCTTCTTTGGCGGGGCACTCAAGGCGGGACAGCGCAATCAGTTTTATCCCATTAATACATTTTCGGGATTCAGCTATGGGGGCGCGGCGCGCGCGTTTTCGCCGATTAATATTGAAGCTCGCTATCGCCCTCGCCGCGACATCTTTGTTGACGTTCGCACTGACCTCGATACTCACGACGGTGGCATGCGTGCGTTTTCTACGACGTTTGGTGTGAATCGTTCACTGGTGCAGGCCTTCCAAACTTTCTACTACACGCGTGCGATCGACCTCGTTCCGTCGTTGGCGCAGTTCGCTGATGCACGCGGTCAAGAGCCAGGAACGCTGCGAGGCTCGCAATGGAGTCCGTCAATTTTTCTAGGAGATCGCGAGCGGGGATTGTTCGGCGGCGCGTCGTTCTTCTTTGATTTTCAGCCGCGTCCCGGGAAGGGAGACAGTTCGCTCATCAGCTCGATCGTCACCGTCGGCTACAGTTGGGATTGTTGTGCGATTACCGCTCAGAATTACACCTACAATATCGGAGTGCGTCATGAAGACCGTGTTGTCTTCAGTTTCCGGCTGAACGGTATCGGGACTTTTGGCACCGAACAAATTGGGCAACGATCTCCGTGACTTCTGCCACTAAGTGGGGCTCACCCGACTCCGAGCACTCCGGTCTCAGCGCTTTGCCGGGGCTATAAACCTAATCCGAATTGTTATATATTCAGTCCCGGCTTCGATAAAGCCCCGGCTGCCATCACAGGTTTAGTCGAACTGTTCAAAGAACGCCTCAGTATTTCTAAAAAAATACCCCGGCTCAGAATCAGAGTAACTTAAGGTCCAACGGTCCCTACTAGCAGGAGATTTTCGTTCATGCATAACAATGTCCCGGCTTTTGCCCGTATCACGCTTTCTCTCGTCCTCGTTCTGTTTGTTTTGGCGATTGCAGTCATGCCACCGAGTTCGCGAGCGGGACGCGACACTTTCGGTCCCGCATCAAAATCAGTGTCGAAGAAATTCGATTTCGTTCCCGGTGACGTTCTGGTTCGGTACAAGACGGAGAACGTGGCCAAACAGGCTAGCCGTACTTCCAGCTTGACGGTAAACGGCACCTCGTTGCCGATAACGATTGAGCGATTTGAGGGGACGGACATTGTTGACGGCCTACGTTTGGCGCGGGTTGCCCCAGACGATACTCTGAAGGCTATCGCAACGCTGCGAAGTCAGCCGGACGTTCTTTACGCCGAGCCGAACTACATTTTGCGCACCAACGTAACTCCCAACGATACTCATTTTGGAGATCTATATGGGATGACCAAGATTGGCGCTCCGACGGCGTGGAACACGCAGACGGGAAGCGCGAGTGTGGTCGTAGGTGTGATCGATCAGGGTGTCGACGTCAACCATCAGGATCTAAACGCCAATCGTTTTGTTAATCCCGCACCGGGGTCAATCGCTGGATTTGCGGGTGATGTCAACGGTTACAACTTCGTAAATAACAACGGCACCGTTTTTAATGGCGATCCGAACGAGGATCACGGAACTCACGTGGCCGGCACGATCGGAGCCGTGGGCAACAATAGCCAGGGTGTTACCGGAGTTAACTGGACAGTCCGTTTGATGTCGTTGAGATTTCTGGATGGTTTGGGCAGTGGAAATACCGCCGATGCCATCCGTGCTTGCAGCTATGCCAGACAGATGCGTGAACTTTACGTCTCGTCCGGAGGAACTCAGGGCGCCAATCTGCGAGTCCTGAATAACAGCTATGGCGGTGGCGGCTTTTCGAATTCGTTTCTGGATGCAATTACAACGTTGAATAACTCGGGAATTCTATTCGTAGCGGCCGCTGGTAACACGTCGGACGATCCGGAAGCGAACAACGACCTCGTGCCGCACTTTCCAGCGAACTATAACGTCCCTAACGTGATCAGTGTTGCTAATACAAATTCATTTGACGCTCTAAATAGCGGATCACACTTCGGCGCCAACAGCGTTCACCTCGGAGCGCCGGGCACCTCCATTCGTAGTACGACTCCGGGTAATGGGTATTTATTTTTTAGCGGCACATCGATGTCCGCTCCGCATGTATCTGGATCTGCCGCGCTGTTGTTGGCGCAGAACCCCAATCTAACCGTAGCTCAACTTAAGAACCTGCTGATACTGAACGGAGATGTGGTTGTTTCATTAGCAGATAAAACCATTTCCGGCCGGCGCCTTAACGTTGCGAATAGTTTTGCCGCGCTGGCAGAAAACGACGTCACCGCCCCCGGAACAGTGACCGGCCTGCACGTTAACTCGCAGAATGGCCGGAGCTTTAACGTTGGTTGGACTGCTTCTGGTGACGATGGCGCGGCGGGGCAGGCGGCACTCTACCAGGTGAAGTTTACTGACGCGAGAACTGGCGCGGTCTTATCTCTGAAGAATGTAGTGCCCGTGGCTTCTGGAGCCGGACAGGCTGTCGACGTGACCGTGCCGTATCGACATACCCTTGGGACTATCAACGTCCTGTCGATCGACAACGTCGGTAATCAGGGCGTGCTTGCGAGTTTGCCGGTATCGATTCCGTTTGCTGCGGGTGACCCGTACGCCGACACGATCAGCACTGTAGTTGCCCTCTCGACCGGTGGCACGAGGCTTTTTGGCGGCGTCAATGACGACGATCAATACACCGATTTTGCACTACCTTTTAGCTTCCCTTACTTCGGTACCAATCACACCACCGTAAAGATCTCGACCAACGGTAACTTGTACTTCGGACCAGCGCCTACCAGGCAGAATGGTGAGGCTGATGATGTACCGAGTTCAACCACATCGCTCGCACACTTCCGAATGATCTCCGGTCTTTGGGACGACATTGATTTGCGCTCGAGCCAGCGCGCCGATGCCGGAGTTTACGTGACTACGCCTGGCGCCAATCGAGTTGTCTTTCGTTGGCAGGGAGTGCCGTGTAACTTCAATGGCAGCATCTGTACCAGCGGAGGCCCGATCAACTTTGAAATCGAACTGCAGAGCGACGGCACGATCAAGAGCCGTTACGGCGCGGGGAACACGGCGATCTTTCCAGTGGTAGGAATCTCCGCCGGCAGCCCGGAAGCCTACGTGATTCTGTCGCACACTTCGGAAAATACTCCGATCAATCTAACGAATGCGGTGGAAGTGACATATATCCCGCGCAACGTCATCAACCCGCTCGACAATGCGTACTTCTTCACCAACCAGCAATATCAGGATCTGCTGGGCCGTGGAGCCGATGTTGGTGGTCTGAATTTCTGGGCCAACCAAATCCTTGAATGCAACCCTAACGATATTGCGTGCCTGATCAATCGCCGCGTTCGCGTCTCTGGAGCGTTCTTTGTCGAGAATGAATTTCAACGCACCGGCTCATTCGTCTATCGCGCGCACAAAGGCGGCTTAGGTCGGCTGCCGGAGTATCCGGAGTTCGTAGCGGATCGGCCTTTGATTGTTGAGGGTCCAAACCTGGAGGCCACCAAACAGGCGTACATGCTGACCTTTGTGCAGCGTGCAGAATTTGTGGCGAAGTACAACGGTCAGAACTCGGCGGAAGCTTTCGTCGATGCGCTGATCGCAACGATTCAAACAAGTTCGGGAGTGAACTTAACCTCCGAACGACAAGCGTGGATCAATATCTACAACACTGGCGGCAACCAGACCCAGAGTCGAGCTTTGGCTTTGCGGGCCGGCATCGACAATGCTGCCTTCACGACAGCCGAATACAATCGTTCGTTTGTCATGATGCAGTATTTCGGCTACCTCGGTCGCAATCCGGATCCGGGTGGATTCAACTTCTGGCAGAACGTGCTCAACAATCTTGAGCCAAACAACTACCGCGGCATGATCTGCTCCTTTATTACTTCGACGGAGTATCAGTTGCGGTTCAGTTCGCTGGTTCCGCACTCGAACCAGGAGTGTCCGCTCGTGACCCCGAATTAGATCGTTTCGCAATGAGCAAAGCAGTAACGTCCATGCAAATTGGTCGGCGAAGACTCTCAGCAGTGAGAGTCTTTGCTGTTTGTAGCATTCTGATTTTTCTGTTGCCGGGCGATACGGTTTCGGCAAAGGACCGAACCCGTGTCGCTGAGCGCCCGCAACGTTCCTCCTCCAGAGTTAAGCAGCGTTCGAAGCCTCGCTCAAAAACTGTTGTCCAGAAGAAAAAACCGGCGCCGCTTAAATACGTTAGTGATGAAGGCGACGAGGTTGAGGGTCGCCAAAGTTGGTTCATGCGACAACGAACTTATCCGTTTCGCACTCTGCCGTCGGAAGCAAGACTGCGAGCATGGGCCGCGCGACCAGCCAAGGCAAAGAACGGTTTCGGGATCGAATCCGCCACGGCCACGGTTTGGAGTCCGATCGGACCGATGCCGACGCGATCTTACGCTCCGCTCTTCAGTAATTTTGGTTTCAATAGCGGTCGCATCAACTCGATTGCGGTTTCAACCGCTAACCCGCAGATCATACTTGTAGGCGCTTCGACGGGTGGAATCTGGCGCTCTTCAGATGGTGGCGCCACCTTCATACCGGCGAGCGATGCTCAGGTTGATCTGGCCGTTGGGGCTATCGCTTTTGCGCCGAGCAATCCGAACATCGTCTACGCCGGGATGGGCGACATGCACAGTTGCTGTGACTACCTGGGCAGCGGTGTATTGAAGTCAACAGACGCGGGTGCTACCTGGACGCGCATCAATAACAGTTCAATACCGCAGCCGGCCAGCGTAGGCGACATCCAGGTTGATCCCACCGATCCGAACAAGATCTATCTCGCGCTCTACCGCTCATTGAATTCTTCGTCGGCAAATAATTTTCCGTATGGTGGCGTTTACGTCTCGACTGATGGTGGCGTGAACTGGATTAAGAGACTGGCGGGTTTGCCTCGGGATATCGCAATCAATCCCGCGAACTCTCAGATCATTTACGCTGCAATGCGCGGCATCGGGACATCGGGTGATGGCGGAGTCGGGGGCGTCTATCGCTCCCTGGACGGCGGCATCAATTGGAGCGTGGTTTACGCTTCATCGTACCCAGCTGCATTCGCTCCCAGTGGTCAGGGGATACGGGACGTGCGCGTTGCCGTTACCGCCGCTAATCCCCAACGAGTCTACGTCTACTCCGGAGCTGGTAGCGGTAGTGGTGGTTCTATTCGTTTCGCTGTCAGCAATGACGGCGGCGCCAATTTCTCTGCTGACACCGTGTTGACGACGGTTGATAAAGGGCAGTTTGGCTACAACACGTATCTGCAAGCTGATCCGTTGAACGGCGATACTGTTTACATCGGTGCGCGAGATATCTATCGCAGCCTCAATGGCGGAATAACCTGGACCAATATCACTCGGAACTTCAGCGCCAGTTTTAGTTACAATCCCTCGCAAGCAAACACACACCCGGATCAACACGCCATTGAGCTTTTCGCTAGTGACCCGAATACCTTTTTGATAGGTAACGACGGTGGGCTGTTTCGAACCACCAATGGCGGTCAAACCTTCCAATCGCTAAATACGACCCTTTCGCTGACGCAGTTTGTCAGCCTTGTGCGCCATCCCACGAACCCTTCCGTGACGTATGGCGGCACCCAGGACAATGGAACTCAGCGGCGTAGCGGCACGAGCGAGTGGGAAGACGTTTCCAGCGGTGACGGTGGCCATCTGGTTATTAATCCACTGAATCCGTCGATGTTCTTTGTGACTTACGTTGAGGGAACAATCTGGCGGTTTGACAATGGCGGGGCGCCGCCGCGGACTACCGTTGCCACGGACAACACTTTCAAGACTGACGGCGGCACAAACGAGCGGGTGGCGTTCTATGCGCCGTTAACCGGTAATGGCGTGACCTCTCAGCTCTACTTTGGCACGCAACGGGTTTGGACCACCACCAATCTGGGTGGCACCTGGTCGCCAACTGGTGCGCCCCCCGATCTAACCAGGGGTGGTTCGGATGTATTAAGTGCGATTGGCGTGGCGCGAGCAAATCCGAACGTGATTTACACCGGATCGGAGCAGGGACGGGCCATGGTCTCTACAAATGGCGGGCAAACCTGGGGTGACGCGAACGTTGGTTTACCCGACCGTTTCATCACCAGCATAAAAGTTGACTACAGTAATCCCGCGCTCGCTTACTTGACGGTTTCGGGTTTCGGCTCCGGTCATATATTCAAGACGACGAACATGGGTGCGAGTTGGACGGACATCAGCGGCATTATCGGGCAGGGTGGACTGCCGAACATCCCCGCCAACACGCTGCTCATCGATCTAAACAATCCGAATCTTCTTTATGCGGGTACTGACGTTGGTGTGTTTCGTTCGACGGTTGGTGGCACAGTGTGGCAATCGTTCAACGACGGAATGCCGCCCGTGGTGGTAACTGCTTTGACCGCGAACAACGCTGGAGAAATTCAGGCTGGAACCTATGGACGCGGGGCCTTCGAAGCCACGATTCAAGCAGTTCCACAAACTGCTTCTTTGTCGGGCAGGGTCATGGATGGCTTCGGCAATGGCGTCAGCGCAGCGACCGTGACCCTGAGCGGAACTCAGGCCGCAACTACGACAACCGACGCCGGCGGGAACTACTCATTTACAGGACTCGCGCTCGGGGGAAACTATAACCTTTCGCCTTCGAAATCGGGTCAGTACCTGGCGTTCTCTCGCTTGCTCAATAATCTTTCCGGCGACACTGCTGGTTTCGATCTGCAAGTCAGCCGCTTCATCACAGTGAATGTTCACACTGTTGATTCCGGCGGGAACAATCTCGGACAAGTTGCCGTTAGCTTAAATAACCAGTTGCAGCCTCCACAGACAAACGCCTTTGGTAATCTAACCTTTACAGTTCCGATCCCTGAAGTTGGCGAGATTCAGATCACGCTCGTGCCAACCAAACTCGGTTATGCCTTTAATCCCGCGAGCTTTTCCTTTGGCAGCTCATTCGGTAATCGCAACCTTACGTTTACTGCCATACCGCCGAATGCGATCGACAATGCGCAGACCTTCGTGACCGAACACTATCGAGACTTTCTTGGCCGTGAACCTGATCAGGGCGGGTTGGCCTATTGGACTTCGCGCATTACCGATTGCGGTACCGATCAGCTCTGCATTCATAATCGCCGCATTGATGTTAGCGCCGCGTTCTTTATCGAACTGGAGTTCCAGCGAACAGGTTCATTCGTCTATCGATCTTATAAAGGAGTACTCGGTCGCTCGCCCGCATATGCTGAGTTCTCCGCCGATCGCCCGCTAATTGTTGAAGGTCCCAATTTAGAACAGACGAAACAATCGTACCTGCTGACTTTTGTTCAACGCGCAGAGTTTGTCGCAAAGTACGCCGGCCAAAATACGGCTGAGAACTTTGCCGATGCTTTGATTGCGAGCATTCAGACGAACTCACAGGTGAACTTGATTCCAATTCGCGGAACGCTGATCAGCCAGTACAACAGTGGAGGAGCCGACTTGAATCTCAGTCGCGCGCAGGCAGTGAGGGCCGCAATCGATGCGGGGCCATCGGCATCAAACACGATGATGTCATCGCCGACGATGAAACCGAGTTCATGATCTGGGTGTCG
>JANNON010000694.1:0-7199 GCA_031399105.1 Blastocatellia bacterium
TTCATAGCAGCAAGCGGGTAAAGCTCATCAAAGTCACGAGTCCGCAAGCAGGTAGCGTACAGATTCACATCATGTCTCACGACAACGGCGTGATGCGCATGAGCGAACTTGTCAATGATAAATAGGCCTTTCCATAAGAATCCACCAATGCACCGACAAACGTATATCAAGCGAGATTTCCGGGTGATGGTTATGATGGTCGCCCCGGACTCTCGAAATTTGTCGTCAGTTGAGGGAGGCAGCAATGCCAAGATCACAGATCATTTCAATCGCAGTCGTGTTCTCGTTATTTGTGCTAGGCGCTACGATCATTGTTCCGGCAATTTCGAAGAGGTTTTCCCGGTTCGGCGCGGCGCCTGCGATAATCAGCGACCGCGAGGTTCCAGCAAACGCGGCGCAGTTGGCTCCCGAACTTTCCGCGGGTGACTGGATAAACTCAGAGCCACTTACTTTGAAATCGTTGCGCGGGCGTGTCGTGCTAATCGACTTCTGGACTTTCGGCTGTTACAACTGCCGCAACACGTTGCCTTCGCTGAAGCGTTGGGACAAGGCTTATCGTGATCGTGGGCTCACAATAGTCGGTGTCCATTCTCCTGAGTTTGATGAGGAGCGGAAGGTTGAGCATCTCCGACGCGAGGTGGCGTCGCTCGGAATCAAGTATCCGGTCGTGACCGACAACGATTATGCGACTTGGAAAGCTTATTCAGTAGAGGCTTGGCCCACGCTGTTCATACTCGACAAGAGCGGCCGCGTTCGCTGGAGTCACGTCGGCGAGGGAGCCTACGCTGAAACAGAGAAACTCATTCAAGAGCTCTTAGCTGAAGGTCAGCAAGCAGAACATTCAACAAAAGTGACAAAGGCGAGCAGTAATATGAGTGAAAAAATCTCGAAGACCGAAAGCGAATGGCGGAAAGAGCTTTCGCCGGAGCAGTATCACGTTTTGCGCGAGGCGGGAACAGAACGCGCATTTACCGGCGCCTATTGGGACAATCATGAGAAGGGAGAGTACTCCTGCGCGGCGTGCGGTGCTTTGTTGTTTAGCTCGGGTACTAAGTTTGATTCAGGAACAGGGTGGCCGAGTTTCTATGCGCCGGCGGCAGAGAAGAACGTCGAGGTCGAGTCAGACAAGAGTTTGGGCATGGTGCGCACTGAAGTGAAGTGTCATCGCTGCGGCTCGCATCTTGGTCACGTGTTCGACGATGGTCCAAAGCCGACAGGACTGCGATACTGCATGAACTCAGCGGCGTTGAGATTCGAGAAAGCGAAGTAGTGAGCACCAGGGGTCTCAGAAGGCTATTGAATGTTCTTCCATTCGGACCTGCTCTGGTCAAAAGTAGGAAACAGTAGGTGACAACTCGATCCGCCGAATAACTTGTAGGGGTGTCCCTCCGTGGGCACCCCGCTTTGCATCACAAAATATTCCAATGCAGCATGTCAATCTTCAGTCGCCGATCCTTTTTTAGAAGGCGAGGGGTGCCCACGAAGGGACACCCCTACAATCTCTTTGTTCAGCTCTAATAATTTCGGCCACTCTAAATACCTAGATTCATGCGCAAACGAGTCCTCGCTTTACTTCTGATCATCATTCTCTGTGGTTCATTAGCGGTCGCCCTCTTCCTTTGGTTTCGGAAGTCAAAGCCATCGCCAACAGCGTTAGGCTGGCGAGCGCGCGTTTCCACCCTTGCAGGTGACGGATCGCCTGCTTTCCGCGATAACGCCCAATCATCACAGGCGGCTTTTGCAGATCCGTTTGGCATCGCTGTCAGCGCGGACGGAACGATTTTCGTCTCGGATGCCGGCGACAGCAATCGCATTCGCAAACTCACTCTCGATGGTGCAGTGACCACGCTCGCGGGTACCGTGGAAGGATTTGCTGACGGCCCCGGCGCACAAGCCGCTTTCAATACACCCTCTGGAATTGCACTCGACAAAGCAGGCAACCTCTTAGTCGCCGATACCGGCAACAACCGAGTTCGCAAGATCACTCCTGACGGACAGGTTTCAACGATCGCCGGCGACGGGGTAGCGGGATATATCGATGGTCCGTCATCGCAGGCGCGCTTCGATGCACCGGTTGGAGTCGCAGTCGATGCGAACGGCAACATCTATGTTGCTGATACTTACAACGATCGCATTCGCTTGATCGCGCCGAACGGGCAAGTCAGTACGGTTGCGGGCGGTAGCGGTCCCGGTCACGTCGATGGTGAAGCCAGTGTCTCCCGGTTTGACACGCCTTGCGCGATTGTCGTCGCAGGTGATGGATCCTTGATAGTCGCCGACACAGGCAATCATCGACTGCGAAAAATTGCGAGTGACCGGCAAGTCACGACTTTGCCAGTCAGCTTTCCTGGAGATACAAACCCAGCTGATCTAAGAAGGCCTTTGGGACTGGCGCGAACTCACGATGGGTTTTTGTACGTTACCGAACCGGACCGAGCGCGCGTTGTTCAGGTAGCGATGGATGGATCCGCGCGCGTAATCGCTGGTGGTGGCGCGGGATATGCCGACGGCGTTGAGGCTGCTCGTTTCAGTCAACCTGCCGGAGTGGCAATTGATTCATTTGGCGATCTCTATCTCGCCGATAGCGCCAACTACCTAATCAGAAAGCTGGGCCGCGCTGAAGAGATTGTAGGGGCGTCCCTCCGTGGGCGCCCCTCTTTTTCCCACAAGCCCGTTGCACTGATGGGACCTGCTCCCGTTCTGAATCCGGAGACCCTCGGCCATCAATCCCTCCTCTGGCCGCTCGACCCGCAGGATCGCCCTCATGAAGTCGTCGCGACGATCGGTGAAGCGCGCGGCAGCTTCGATCCTCCCGAAAGCCGGCACCATCTTCACAGCGGGCTCGATGTTTTCAGCGCTTATGGCGACCTCGTGCGCGCCATACGTTCAGAAAAGATTACAAGTCCACTTTCAAATTGGGGGTTTGGCAATCTCAATGAAGGAATGCGAGTGGGGCTGGTGTCTTACATTCATATCCACGTGGGCCGCGACAAAGACGGCAAAGTTTTTGAGGACCCGCGGTTTGTCCAGGTGTTTGGCGATGACGGCAAGCTCGGACGAATTCGATTACGACGCGGCACGCGCTTTCGTCCAGGGGATGCAGTCGGCACGGTGAACCGCATGTACCACGTGCACTTGAACGTGGGCGCAGCTGGTGCCGAGATCAACCCGCTTTCGCTTTCGCCAATCGGCTTCTCTGACAAGATTGCTCCGGTGATCGAGCAGGACGGTATTCAACTGTTCACTGAAGCTGGTGCGCGGTTGAATGAGAAGCAGGACGGGCGAGTAATTGTGAGTGGCCGCGTGCGTATTGTCGTCGACGCCTTCGATCGAGCGGACATGAATGCTGAGCGGCGACGCCTCGGTCTGTATAGAGTGGGATTTCAGCTGCTTAACGCTGACGGATCGCCGGCTGCGGGCTTTGAGCAGCCGCGCATTAGTATCGAATTCAATCGACTGCCAGCCGACCGGGCCGCGACCAAGATCGTATATGCGAATGAAAGTGGCATAACGGTTTACGGAAACGCGAGAACGCGATTCCTGTATGAGGTGACGAATACAGTGCGCGACGGAGTTGCCTCGACTGGCACCTGGGACACTTCCGCCGTCCCGAAAGGTGATTACATTCTGCGAATCATCGCCGCGGACTACTCCGGCAACGCAGCAATCGAAGGAAGAGATCTCCGGATTAGATTGTAGGGGTGTCCCTCCGTGGGCACCCCTTGTAACATAACTTGCATCTTTCAAGAATTAGATAACTCTCGAGTTGCGTTGACGCTTGTCCGGCGACTTCCTTAAGGTGGTACCCGTTCGTTAGCAGCTCAGCACGAGGGCCCTCACAATGCCTCATTTTTCTGACCTACCATACTCACGGCGTTACAACTCTCTTCGACTCCTCGGCTATGAGTACAACTCACCTTTTCAGCTGTACGCATTAACGTTAGTGACAGATTTTAGGCATCCTCTCTTTGCCGACGTGAAGCTCGCGAAGGGTGTACTTGCTTCGTTGTTAAGCGATGAGACACAAGTCCATATGAGAGTCCGAGCATTCACGCTAATGCCTGAACATCTGCATCTCCTGGCTGGTGTTCGTTCACCAGATCGAAATTTATCGAATCTGATCGGGAGGTTTAAGAGCTACACAACGCAGACATATTGGAAGCGCAGTAGCGAGATAGTGGCCTCCAATGAAGTGAGCTTACCTTCGTTACAGGTTGCGAAGTCGAGCGCACGGGAAACGCGACCATTACTTGCCGCCTTGAGTGAATGGAGAGCGACGCTCCGCCCCGAGGTCGTTGAGTTGAACGGCTGGCCTCGCCTGAGGCCTGAACAATTTCTAGGAAAGCGGTTGTGGCAGGATCAGTTCTTCGATCACGTTATTAGAAATGATATTGACCTGCGGGAGAATCTGGACTACATCGCGATGAACCCGGTGAAGGCTGGATATTTTAGCGCGCCACAGTTTTATCCTTACACTGGGTTCATTGTTGAGGAGACAGAGCGTCGTTTGTCCGCGCCAACCTCCTAAGGAAACGAGGGGTGCCCACGGAGGGACACCCCTACAATCTCAGTGAGCGTCTCTATTTTCTTTTTACGGTGCGCGCAGGACGCCCAATGTCTTTCGCGAAACGGATGACAGACTCGCCAGCACACCGACGATCACAACCAGCGCGATCGTTCCCGTTACTCCCAACGCAACAACTCCTGGTGTGAAGCTCCACGGTATTTCGAACAGGAAACGCGCAAGCGAATACGACAACAGCAGCGCCGCGGCCGAGCCAATCAGTCCGGCAATCAAACCAAGCAATCCGTATTCGGCCACCACGATCGTTAACACCATCCTTCGCGTGGCTCCCAGCGTCTTCAAAAGCGCTGCTTCATAGGCTCGTTGATAGCGCGTCATAGCAATTGAACCGATCAGAATCAACGTGCCGCTAAAGAAAACAAAACCGCCAACAAAAGTCACCGCGAGTGTTACATTGCTGAGCAGGCGCGCGACCAGCTGGACTATCTCCGCCACATCAATAATTGAGACATTGGGATACTTCTCGACGACTGTGCGCTGCAGACGTGATCTGGAATCCGCATCAGCCGGCCCGTTCAACCCACCAACATACATCGTCGGCGCATCTTCCAAAGCATTTGGACGGAAAAGAATCAAAAATCCTGTGCGCGCCTTCCGCCAATCGACTCGGCGAACGCTCGTCACCCGTGCAGTGAACTTTCGGCCAACAACATCGAGGGTGAGCAAGCTACCAACGTCCAGTCCCTGTAGCCCCTTGAGTTCTTCCGCGATTGAAACTTCCGGTTCACTCACCGGCGTCGGTTCCCACATTTTACCGGCGATTATGGTTTCGTTAGATTCCAATCCAGGACGGTAAGTCACCACGTATTCGCGACCCAACATGCCGCGATCACCTCGCATCTCACCCGGACCCAAGTTAATCTTTCGCCCGTTGATCGCCGTGATCCGAGCGCGAACCGTCGGGATTAACTCCGCACGCTCGCCGGTGGTGTCGGCGATGAGTTTTTCCACCCCAGCCTTTTGATCCTTCTGAATATCGATCAAGTACATGTTCGGAAGATTTCCGCGGTTCGCCGGATCGAGTTCGAGCAACAAGTTCCTTTGCAGTGATTGCACGGCGATCACCAGGAATGCGCCGAGGCCAACTGCCATGATGATCACGCGTGTTTGATTACCGGGCCGATGAAGACTGTTGATTGCGTGGCGAACAGTGAAAGAGTGAACCTGGCGAGTTCGTCTAACGAGCCAAACCAAACCGCTGGACGCAAGTTGCAAGAGTGCTCCGGTTGCTGCCAGACCACCTAAGAAGATCGCACCTATCTTGAGCGAACCAGCCTGCCACGAAAAAACAGCGACCAGTCCCGCGATTACAATGAGCGCAGTAATCCATCGCAAAAGATCCAATCTCTTAGTTAGTGGATTGTCTTCGTTTCGCAGGAGCATGTTGGGTCTGATCTGCCTGATGCGCAGCAGCGGCAGCGCCGAGAAGAGAATCGAAATGAGCAGACCAAGCAACAGTCCTTGAACGACTGTTCCAGTTTGCAGCGACTGGCTCATGTTGGCTGGCAGGCTTTCGGCAAAGTACTTCCCAACGCCGAGCAGTGCCAGCTTGGCTAACACAATGCCGAAGACACTGCCTGCCAAACCTAAAGCGATAACTTGCGCGATGTATATAGTCGTAATCCTGCGACTCGTCGCGCCCACGCATTTCAGCACCGCGATCGCCTGCTTCTTTTGCTCGATGAATACGCGGGTCACATTCGCGATGCCGATACCGCCGAGTACCAGAATGACCAGTCCAACCAGCGACAAATAGTTCTCGGAACGCGTGTACTGCTGATTGATGTTCTGCTCAGACTCTTTGTAGGTTCGAATATTGATTAAATTGTTTTTGAGCGCCGTGCGAAGTTCCTTAACAAGGGCATCGAGTGAACCTTCGTTCGTCGTCAATAGCGTTCGGTAACGCGCGCGACTGCCAAAACTGATCAGACCGGTTTCGGTAATTGCCGATCGTGCAATGAAGACGCGGGGTCCCAGTCGGAAGCCGGAACCGCCGCCGGGATCGGAGCTGATGACCCCGCGAATCTGAAATGGCAACTCACCAATCTTTATTTCGTCGCCAAGCGACAGGTTCAAGCGCTCCAGCAGTCCCTGCGCAACGATTGCGCCGTCTCCTTCCAACATGCGCGCGTCGAAGCGTCTGCCATCTGCAAGTATGAAATCGCCGTAAAGCGGGAATGCCGGACCTACTGCTTTCAGTTCCACCAGCACAGCTCCCGCTTTCGAAGCGTCATTCGGCCGCGCCATGGTGGGGAGTTCAACCGTTTCAGTTCTTCCAGTAACGAGCTTGCCCTGAGCGACGCGATCTATTGCCGCTATGGTCGCGTCATCGGGAGTTCGCGTTGAATCAACCATTACATCGGCGCCAAGCAGTAAGCGAGCCTGACCCACCAACGCTGTATTTGCGTTCCGCACGGTTGAACGCAAAGCGACAATCGAGCCAACGCCTACTCCAATGCAGACAAAGAAGAACAGCAGCCGTCTCCACGACGCGCGAATCTCACGTAATGCCATCCGCACGACAAAATTCATGATTGGACGACCTCGGCGATTTCTCGAGTGTTCGTTGGTGTCTCCCGCGTGCGATCGGAAACCACCCGGCCGTCGCTGAGCG
>JANNON010000701.1:0-4211 GCA_031399105.1 Blastocatellia bacterium
GGGGCGGCCACGGAGTGCCGCCCCTACAATCTTACCCGGTTGATCTCGATCTCTGAGTTAGGTTTATTTAGAAAATTATGCGCACGATGCAAGCGGCGTCACAGACTCTCGACGGCTACGCGAGAATGCCGGAAGATATTCAACCGCAGAACTAATACGAAAAACTGTATCCAGACGTGTGAGTGTCAGCACCATCCGTACCCGATCGTTTACGTTCATGAGTTCAAAGCGAATTCCTCTTGCTTCCGCTTGCTCGCGCAGTGCCAACAACACTCCCAAACCGGCGGCATCGACAGTTGTGACGCGCGCCAAATCGAGTTTGACCGAGCTGATGACCGTTAGCGAATTGCCCGCTCCGTCCGCTAGCGAATTCAAGGCAAGCGAATTCAAGGCAAGCGAATTCACGGCGTTGCGCAGAGTCTCCGTCTCACCAATCACAATCTGCCCCTCGAGGCTTAAGACAGCGACATTCCCCAACGTTCTTGCTTGTACATTTAACATAACTACCTCCCCTTGCCTGTAAGTCTCGGTATTTCCTTTTTGCGCTACCGCCTCAGTCCGCTGTGCGATCAATCAGTGCGGTGGCTCTTTTTCTTTCCTGTGGAGTTAACACCACCGCTTCGAGATCTCTTGCACTTTCGATCAAAAAAACCTTCAGCTGGACTTCGGTATCGCTAATTCCTTCTAATTGCTCAATTACATGACGTCTGCATCGAGCTTCTGTTAACTCTCAACAAATTGTTTTCGTGAGGACGGGCCTTCGTACGTGGCTTCGTCTCATTCACCCCAACCTTCAAGTTGGGGATCGCCGTACTCCAGCGCCACCGGGAACCATTTCAATGGTTTTTTCTGGGAGCGCGGACGGCCTCGTCCGCACCCGCTTTGCCTCCAATCGGCTTTCCAATCAAAGTTTAGATCGCTGGAACTGCGTCACCTTTCAAATGGCAAACTCGTTATGGTGCCGCACGGTCGGTGATGCTAAGCTTCACACTCCCAACCCGGAAGTCACCGGCACCAACTGCGAACTTGATGCGCTATGACCACCGCCGCCAAGAGCCCCCACTATCGCGCCTGCAATCTCTGCGAAGCGATCTGCGGCATCGAAATCACTGTCCAAGCCGACCAACATCTCGACATCCGCGGTGACAAGGACGACCCCTTCAGCCGCGGCTACATCTGCCCAAAGGCCGTTGCCTTACAAGACATTCACTACGACCAAGACCGGCTGAAATATCCCGTCCGCCGTACTGCTCACGGTTGGCAACGCCTCGGATGGCCTGAAGCTTTCGACGAAGTAGCGAAGAACCTCAAACGCATTCATGCGAAGCACGGCCGAAGTTCGACCGCAACCTACCTCGGCAATCCTAACGTTCACAACTATGGCGCAATGTTGTTCGCGCCGGGTTTTATCCGGAGCCTGCATACACGAAATCGATTTTCCGCAACCTCGGTTGACCAACTGGCCCATCACTTGTCGGCTTATCTGATGTTCGGCCACCAGCTCCTTCTGCCTGTCCCGGATCTCGATCGCACAAAGTTCTTTCTGATTCTGGGTGCGAATCCCGCCGTCTCAAATGGGAGTTTGATGACGGCTCCGGGCATGAGTCGGCGCCTGAAAGAGATTCGCGAGCGCGGCGGCAAAGTAGTCCTCATCGATCCGCGCTTCAACGAAACGGCGCGGCTCGCCGACCAGCATCTGTTCATCCGCCCCGGAACCGATGTGCTCCTGCTGCTGGCGCTGCTGCAAGTAGTTTTTGAAGAAGGTCTAACGCGTCTTGGGCCGTTGGCGTCATTCACTAACGGTGTTGAGACTGTGCGCGATCTTGTCGCCGAGTCCACACCGGAAAGAGTGGCATCAACCATCGGAATTGACTCCGAGCAAGTACGCAATCTCGCGAGAGAATTTGCGTCGGCCGACTCCGCCGTCTGTTATGGAAGAATCGGGGTGAGCACTCAGGAGTTCGGCGCCGTTTGTCAGTGGCTGATCAACGTCTTGAATATTGTGACTGGAAATCTAGATCGCGCGGGCGGCGCGATGTTTACGCGTCCCGCGTTTGACCCAATCACCGCACCCGAAGGCTTAGCGCCGCGGGGTAGTTTCGGACGCTGGCACAGTCGGGTGCGAAAGCTGCCTGAATTCGCGGGAGAGCTTCCGGTCGTCGCGCTTGCCGAAGAGATTCTGACTGAAGGTCCAGGGCAAATTAAGGCACTCGTTACGATTGCCGGGAACCCAGTGCTCTCAACCCCAAACGGCCGCGAGTTGGATCGGGCGCTCGCGGATCTTGAGTTCATGGTCTCAATCGATCCCTATGTCAATGAGACAACCAGGCACGCGCACATTATCTTGCCACCCAGTTCATCGCTCGAGCGCACGCACTACGATCTCGCGTTTAACCTGCTCGCAGTTCGTAACACGGCAAAGTTTTCACCGGCATTGTTTGAGCGAGGCGGAGAGACGCGACATGACTGGGAGATCTTGCTCGAGCTGCAGACACGCATGGATGGCAACGGTGCGTTAGGTGGTCTCTTCGGAAGCGTAAAGAACAAATTAGGCAGACGGTTTTTCGGGCCTGAAAGAATGCTCGATTTGGGTTTACGCTTTGGTCCATACGGGGCGAAGTTCAACCCTTTCTCAAAAGGATTGACTTTGCGAAAGCTCAAAGAATCTATCCACGGGATCGATCTTGGGCCGTTAGTTCCCTGCTTGCCCGCGCGGCTTCGTACTACCGACAAACATATTGATCTGGCGCCGGCGGTTCTCGTCAAAGATATCGAACGCGTAAAAGCCTGGGACCGCGGGCGTCCCGCTCGCCACTCTTCATCAACCAGTGCCACACCTGAGACTAATGGCCATCTGCTGTTAATCGGCCGGCGCCAACTTCGCAGTAACAATTCATGGATGCACAACAGTCAAAGACTAGTTAAGGGCAATCCGGCAAAGCCGCAATGCACAATCCTGATGCACCCGAAGGATGCGGCCCAACGCCAAGTCGTCTCAGGTCAAGACGTGTTGGTCGAATCAAGAGTAGGATCGATAGTCGTGCCGCTGGAAATCTCAGAAGAGATGATGCCAGGTGTAGTCAGCATCCCTCACGGCTGGGGACATGATCGGCTGGGAAACGAATTAGGGGTGGCCCAACAATACCCCGGCGCGAGCATCAACGATGTAACGGACGATCAAAGCATCGATGCGCTCTGCGGCACCGCCGCCTTCAATGGAACACTCGTCCTCGTTGGTGCGTTTGTCAGCGCTGAAAGCGTTCGCTAATCATCGTTCCGCATCGACAGCCATTCGTCGGGTTTGCGCAAGCTGAAGTACCGCACCCAGTCCCGCTCCCAGAAATACTCCGTATGCGGTTCCCCACAACAGCATTCCCGCGCGCCCGCCAATGGAATTGTTAAGACCAGAGCCCAGGAAGTACCCGACTGAATTTACTATGAAGAGCACCGCAGAAAGTTTTAACGCCGAGCGGGCCACTCCGAAGCCGACTGCGAAGACCGAGCCCATCAAGAGAGATCCGGCGAACGAACCGATCCACTCACCCGCTGTGTTCGGAAGTGCGAAGTAGGCTCCGGTCCAACCAACAGCGTAAGCAAAGAATGCCAGCCCGAAGAGAAGGTAGAACTTCGGCAACCGCCAGGAGCCGACCACCAGCAAGCCAAGCGCTCCGCCGCCAAAGAGTATGAAAAGAGCAGTCCAGACAAGGTAGGCGCCAGCCAATCCGAGTTGCCCGTACATCCATCTTTCCGCGTAAGCGACAGTAGCGAACACACACAGACTCGCGAGTCCAAATCCTATTCCACCGATTACGAGCGATCGGCCCAGGGAAGAAAGCTTGGTTGATTTACTGTCGGCCATTGTCACCACGGGACCTCCGGCGTTTGCATGTGGGCTCTCTGGAGCGAGCGATGAGAAAAGTACCACAGCCAGGGAAAGAGCAAGGCCGGCTCCCGAGATTAGCAAAACAAACTTCCAGATTGTGACTGGAAACTGTCATGGAAATCGCGTTAATGAATAGAGCACGAAGCACAGACTCTCTTGGTAGAATGTCGGCGTGCGCGATGACCGGATGAGCATTGCCGAGAAGGAGTTCCCGATGAAGCTCAATGCAAAATATGTGGTCTTTTCAGTGATTGCTGTGGCGAGCACCTATGTGCTCTATCACAATGAACGCTTTCTGGTGGAGGCCGACAATCCGGCGTGGCAGCGC
>JANNON010000709.1:0-8329 GCA_031399105.1 Blastocatellia bacterium
GCTGCTCAAGCTCTACGCCGAGCGCCGCGCGCACCCCGGGCGGCAGTTCCCCGCGCCGGACATGCTCTACCGCGAGTTCGAAGCGACGTTTCCGTTGGAAGTCGAAAGACGGAAAAGAGATCGAAGGCTTGCTGACTTATCCGGTTGGTTATCAGAGTGGACAACGAGTGCCTTTGATCTTGAACGTTCACGGTGGACCAGCCGGAGTGTTCATGCAATCGTTCATCGGCGGACGCGGCGCTTACCCACTCGCAGCTTTTGCCGCGCGCGGATATGCAATCCTGCGACCGAACCCACGCGGCTCGAGCGGTTACGGAGCGGAATTCCGACGCGCGAATATTCAGGATTGGGGTGGCGGAGATTATCAGGACTTGATGACGGGCGTGGATAAAGTGATTGAGATGGGTGTGGCGGATCCAGAGCGGTTAGGGGTGATGGGTTGGAGCTATGGCGGATTCATGACGTCTTGGATCGTTACGCAAACGCAGCGGTTCAAAGCAGCATCCGCAGGCGCGCCGGTCACAAACCTGATGAGCTTCAATGGAACTGCCGACATTCCATCGTTCATTCCCGATTACTTTGGAGGTCAGTCGTGGGACGTGATCGATCGTTATCAAAAGCACTCGCCGATGTTCAATGTGAAAGGTGTTAAGACGCCGACGATGATCCAACACGGCGAGGCGGATATTCGCGTACCAATCTCGCAAGGTTATGAGTTCTATAACGCCCTCAAAGTTCAGGGTGTGCCCACGCGCATGTTGGTATTGCCACGCCAACCGCACGGGCCAAATGAACCGAAGATGCAACTCGCCGCCATGAAGTCAAACTTGGATTGGTTCGAAAAGTATTTGGGAAGCAAACCTCAAACAGCAGGTAAGTGAGGGCGGAAAAACCATCCACCGATTACGCAGATTTCCCTGATTTCATTGAGCGAGTTTTTGAAACAACATCATTCGAGCAGCACAATAAAGTCAGTACCGTAGCGCGGTAGCGTCGGGTCAACGGTGGATAACGACAATGAAGTGGTGACGAATCGTTGACCCGACGCTACTGCGTTACCGTACTGACTTCATGCCACCCAAACAACCTCTTGCCGCAAAAACAAGATTCTGGACTAGTGCTTCACAGATTCAACTTCGCACCGTAACGCGATCGCGAGCTAGTCAGAACCGTACGCGGTACGAATAAAGTAAGTACCGAAAACGCGGTAGCGTCGGTTGATCTCCGAGTTTTCGTAGCTTTACGTATCCACTGCGTTCTCACTCGCTACGCAACGCAACCGTTGGATCGAGGGCGGCGGCGCGGCGGGCGGGGAAGTAGCTGGCTAGTAGGGCGATGATGCCGAGGACTAAGGGTGGGATGACGAACGTGGGGAGGTCAGTCGGACTTATGCCAAAGAGCAGACTCGACATGATGCGAGTTAGTGCGAAGGCGCCGGCGAGCCCAAGCACAACGCCGACGAAAGCGAGAACTAAAGATTGTCGGACGACCATGTTCATGATGTTCATCGGCCTGGCTCCCAGCGCCATGCGAATCCCAATCTCCTGCGTGCGTTGCGTCACTGAATACGCAATCACTCCGTAGATACCGATGGCCGCAAGTAACAAGGCCACGAGTGCAAACACACCCAGCAAAAACGTCGAGAAGCGACGACGCGCGAGCGATTGCGAGAGCCGCTGCTCCATCGTCATGAACTCAAAAGCCGGCAGCTCGGGATCGAGGGATTTGATCTCTCGAGTGATTAGCGGTTGTAGCGAGGACCCGGTCGCTGCCGCTCCCGTTTCTGATTTGGCGCGAACCACCATAAACATCGTACCGATCGGAAACTGTTCGTGCGGATGATAGACGCTGATCGGCGGCTCGTTATCGACACTGAACTCTTTGTTATCTCGCACCACACCCACAACCGTGCGCCAAATCTTTTTGTCAGCGCGTTGCAATCGCTTACCCAGCGGATCTTCACCGGGCCAGAAACGTTGCGCGAGATTCTCGTTGACGATCACAGTTTCCATCGCGCCTTTAATATCGCGTTCATCAAAATAGCGCCCGCTCACCAACGGCACTCCCATAGCGGGAAAATATCCCGGACTCACAAACCGCTCGTTCGACATAATGAAGTCTCCCGAGTTCTTCGGCACATAATTCTCGATAGTGATTGGACCCCACGCCAATGCCACCGAACTCATCGGCAGAGAGTAACTCGTACCGGCGGCTTCAACTCCCGGCAATGCCTTGATTCGATCAGTGAGTTGTTTGTAGAAACCAGTTACTGCCGGGCCTTTGTATTTCGCGTTTGGCAGCGAGAGCCTGAACGAAAGCACGTTGCGCACGTTGAATCCCGGATTCGAATTTTGAATCTGTTGATAACTGCGCACCAGCAATCCGGCGCCAATCAGCAACATCAACGAGAGCGCAACCTGCACGACGACGAAGAGACTCCGCAGACGATGGTGACTACTGCCAACTGAAGTTCGTCCTCCCTCTTTCAACACGCCGTTCAGGTCTACGCGCGACGCGCGCAACGCCGGCGCGAGTCCGAAGAAGATTCCTGTAAACACCGCAACGAAGAACGTGAAAGCCAATACCCGCCCATCCACTCCGATCTCATTGAAGCGTGGCAAAGTGTCCGGACCAACGGAACGCAGCAGACGGGTGATCACGAACGCCAGCAGCAAACCCAGGACGCCGCCGGTTAACGAGAGCAGCACACTTTCTGTAAGCAACTGACGCACAATCCGAGACCTACCGGCGCCGACTGCGGCGTGCACCGCCATCTCTTTCTGTCTTACCGCGGCGCGAGCGAGTTGCAAGTTCGCCACATTCGCGCAGGCAATCAACAACACAAAGCCAACCGAACCCAGCAGAATCAGCAAGGGCCTTCGTACTTCGCCCACCACCTGCTGGAGTAAGGGAACCACGCTGATCATGAATCCGCTCGACGGCGGATAATTATCCGGATACTGCTCTTTCATTCCCGCGACAATGCGATCGACGTCAGCCTGAGCCTGGGTCGCAGTCACACCATCTCGCAGTCTGCCGAAGATGTTGTAATCCTCATTTGTGCGGACCACGCGCTTGCCCCAACCCATCGGCAGCGACAGTAAAATCTGCGCGTTGGAAATCTTGTTAACAGTCGGCATCACCTCTTTGTTCAAACTGAAGTCCGGCGGCATTACGCCGACGATCTCAACTTGATTGCCGTTCAGCGAAAGCGTCTTGCCAACAACATTCCTGTCGCCAGCGAAATTCCGTTGCCAAAATCCGTAGCTCAGAATTGCCGTCGTGGTCTTCCCTTCCTCGTCCTCATCTGGTGTAAACACTCGACCAAGCATCGCGTTGGTGCCGAGCAGAGGAAAAAGTGACGACGAGACGCGCGCGCCTTCAACACGCTCGGGCGTTCCCTGGCCCGTTAAGTTAAAGCTGCTGTCGATGGTGGCCGCAACTTGTGCGAACGATTTGTTCTCGGCTTTGATGTCGAGGTATTGACCGGGCGAGAACCAATCCTGGACCACATTCAATCCGGGACTGCGGTTCCAAAGAATGACGAGTCGATCGGCGTCCTTGTAAGGCAGCGGCCGCAAGAGGAGCGCATTGGTCACACTGAAAATCGCGGTAGTAGCGGCAATGCCAATCGTCAGCGACAACACCGCGACCGCGGTGAAGCGTGGATTCTTCGCGAGCATCCGCAGGGCGTAGCGGACGTCCTGGAGGATTGTTTCCATGGCGCTACTTTTTAACATGATTCGTCGCGAAAAGAACTATCCACAGATTACACAAACGACACAGATTGAAACCGAATGGATGGATTGAACTGTAGCCGAATCAGTTTTTTGAAATCTGTGTCATCTGTGAAATCTGTGGATAGTTCTTACGACTGTCTGACTCCTGCTCGTTTTGTTACCATTCGATTAATCCAGACAGACAGGGTCAACACGATGCAGAACAAACCAAAGGTTGTGATCGTCGGCGGCGGTTTCGGTGGTCTCTTTACGGCGCTGGAGCTAAAGGGCGCAGCGGATGTCACGCTGATCAGCGATGAAGATCATTTTCTTTTTACACCAATGCTTTATGAGTACTTCAGCGGCGAAGTTGAGCAATGGCACATTGCACCGCGTTATCGTGAGTTGGTTGACGAAGAAGTAAAACTGACTCGCGGCGCCGTTACGGCTATCGATCTGAGTGCGAAGAAAGTAAGTGTCGATTTGCTCGGCTCTGCGGCCAATCTCAGTGAACGGACTTCTGAACTCGAGTACGACGTACTGGTCGTCGCGGTCGGCGGGATTACGAATTATGCCGCCGTCCCCGGTGCTGAAGAGTTCACGATTCCCTTTCGCAAAATCGCACACGCAGATCTTCTGCGGAAAAAAATGGTCCAGGCGCTCGATCACGTGCCGCCGAATCTGCCGCCACAGGACACGCGTCGCGCACTGACTTTCGCCGTGACAGGCGCGGGTGCGAGCGGTGTTGAACTATCGACAAAGATGGCAGATCTCCTGCGCGATGCTTTCGAACGACGCGCTTTGACTGGCGAGCCGCGGGTGCTGCTGATCGAGATGGGCGACCGAGTTGTTCCCGGAATGGGCGAAGAGATTCGAGCATTCGTTACCGATGCCTTACGCGAATCGCGAGTGGAAATCCACACGATGACACGTGTCGTCCGCGTTACTGAAGAGACGATTGTGTTTGAGCACGACGGCGTTGAGACCGAAATGAATGCAGCCGCAGTGGTTTGGACCGGCGGTGTGCGCATGAATCCCTTCGTCGAGCGGCTCGCAGTTGAGAAGACAAATCGTGGGCTGATATTGGTTGCGCCGACGTTGCAACTGAAAGAGCATGACAACGTATTCGCGTTAGGAGATATCGCTTACTTCAAAGACGCGACGCCGACACTTGCCGGTACTGCCCAACTCGCACTTCAGGAAGCCGGGCTGGCGGCGCGCAATATAAAGGCTCTGCTCAAAGGCGAAGAACTCAAGACGCAAACGTTCGAAGAACTCGGAGAGGCCGTGAGTCTGGGAACGGAGCGCGCGGCAGTGCTGGCGGGCGGCAAAGCGTTTGGAGGGCAACTGGCGCGTCAGGCGCGCTTTGCACTTTACACTTCACGACTACCGACCTGGCATCATCGTTTGCGCGTGGGAGCGAGCTGGTTCTTTGAAGGAACTGCGCCGCGACCGCTGCTGCCGTTGGGTTACGAGAATGAAGTTGTTTGATCAAGAACCACAAGGGGAAAAAGGTTCTCATAGGATCTTTCAAGTGAGATAAATTTGCAGGCTAGGAAGGGTGGTTTACCCCCGCTTGAGTTTGGCGAGAGTCTGGCGGGGGTAAACCACCCTTCCCCACCTGCAAATTCATGCGGCCTTGAATGATCGACTCAGGATTGATGTCTAGCCTTCAGACACACCCGTTATTCTATCGACTTTGATCCGAAAGACCACTACTTCCGGAGAACCACCATCTCCAATAAGGTCCGACTCAACCGGTGCCAGCATGGGGAACCGCTTAAGGAGCTTGCTCAAAATCTCTTCGCGTTCGCTTGGCGTAACGATCTCGTCGAAATTGCCGAAGGCAAGGACACTTCGCCAGCGCAATTCACTGTCGACCTGATCCCCTGGATACATGCCCGCGGATGAGCCGGCGAATGTCAGACAGGGCCGCTTCTGGAGTTGGGCAAAACGGGCACAGGAAGAGTTTTGGGAGGCGCGCATTCGCAGTGAACGTAGCTGAGCTGCAAAAAGTCGAACCGGGCATGCCTGCTTTGGCCAGCGACGAGGTATTCGTCTCTTTCACCCCAACCTTTAAGTTGCGGAACGCCTTTGTCCAGTGCCACCAAGAACCTTCAATGGTAACAATATATTGGCTCATCAATGTCCGACATGCTTCATTCAGCTTGTCGTCCGGATTGGGAACTTACAATGTGCATTACAGTTGAATCTTGTGAGACTCGACGACAAGCTGATGAAGCATGTCGGACATTGATGAGCTGACCCCACGTATTCTCCAGCGGCAATATCGTGCGTGCACCTTTTTCGCAAAGCGGCCCCACACCCTCCTTCGCCAGCGAGCTTTTCCGCAGAGCAAGCGAAACTTTCCACAGTTTAACTCGCATAAGAGCCGCTAGCGGGCAGATCTGCTCGGAATTCCCCGGCATCTTCGTTGCATAGTGCCTCTGTGGTAGTGGCTACTTTGCACGAAAGGCCAGGAGGTAAGTATGAGCGCAAATCTGAATATTCCCGCAATTGAAAATCGCGATAAGCAAAATAATCTTGTGTGGCACCTGCTGCACGCGGAAAGAGAAGACATCTGCGAGGCGCTGCTCCGCGAACCTGTCCCGAGCGGTGAGACCGGACCACTACTGCCGGGGATGGCAAAAGGAGATGCCGATCGCACTGCAAACTGGCATCGGGAGTTGCTGCAAGCGCGCTTGCGGAAGGTCGACGACGCGCTCGATCGATTAATGTCAGGTTCGTACGGCAACTGCAGCAAATGCGGTCGATGGATTGAGGACACCAAACTCAAGTTCGATCCGGCTATTGCAATGTGTATCAGTTGCTGGGAGCGTGAACAAAGAGATCAGCGAAGCTCGCTCCCCAGCGTGCAGCTTGAGACTCTCGCACCCTTCGATACGATTTGGGTGAGGACACTTAACAGCAACTATCGCGTTTTCCTGCTCGATCCCAGCACCGGGAACGCACTCCTGGAAGGAGGACAGTTCGCAGAGCCTGTGGAAGCAGTTTTGGAGGGTTCGAGCTTTGGCAATTCCACTTTCAAGGTCGGATGGATCGGTAGAGGACTGCGCATTCAATTCTGCACCAACGGCGTCATCGTACGGACATCACCAGTTCAGTCAATTCGCGTCGAGCACCACGCCTCCGGTGAACCTACCTTGGCGTCGATGTCAGTCGTCCATTGAAGTTGTGAGACATCAAGGCCTGCCTGATTACCAAGTCAACTTGCGGGCCGAACTAGCGCCGACTAACGCAATGCAAGATTACGATGGCCGATGTTTCCCAGCTAACTCAACTGGCGGGGGCCATACGAGGTCTCAAGGTAATGATTAGAATTAACCGAATACTCTGTCCGACCGATATGTCCAGGGACGCCGACCAGGCTTTGGGTTATGCCTTGGCGCTTTCCCAAGCTTACGGAGCGACACTTGTCGTTTGTTACTGCGCCAAGGTTGCGGAGGTCGCCCGCGAAGCTTCAGACCTCGCGGGTGCGACGCTAAGCCCATCGGAAATTCGCTACGCCTTGTCCCGAGGTCGAATTAAGGAACTCTTCGAAGGTTCGCTTATCAAGTTCCTTGGTCCAGTCGCTTATACGAATCTCAATTGGGAAGCGCTGGTCATCGAGGGCGAAGATGTTGGAGAAGCGATAACTCAAACAGCGAGTGTGCAAAGTATCGATCTCATTGTAATGCGCTCGCGCCGCCGTCCACATCGCGCCGCTGTCTTGGGTTCAACCGCTGAATCGGTTTGTCGCACCGCTCCTTGTCCAGTATTGGTGACCCACACGGATGAACGTGAATGGGTGGATCAACCTGACGGCAAGATAAAACTGGAGCGGTTGCTCGTCGCCTACGACTTCTCGGATTATTCAGAGCTGGCCTTGAAATACGCTTTATCGCTCGCGCAGGAGCACCAGGCCGAATTGCATCTCTTGCATGTACTACCTCGCAACAGTGTGAGCGAGCCGGAATTAGCGTGGTATCCCCTGGGTAAGGACACTGCTTACCATCAAGCTGCGCGACGATTGCAGAGGGCTGTTCCGCAAGAGACTCATCTTCGGTGCGAGATCAAACACGCTGTGGCGGAAGGTCAACCTTACCGTGAGATCTTGAACTACGCTGAGAAGCATGCGATCGATCTAATCAGCTTGGGTGCTCATGGCGCGGGCTTCGGCATGCACACGTTGTTTGGCTCGAATGTCGATCGTGTTTTGCGCCAGGCGCCCTGCCCCGTGCTGGTGGCCCGCCCATTGAAGCCGATTAGTGCTCGCCTTTTGCCAGCCGCCGCGAGAACCCGGCCTTGATGAGCGACCAGCGCAGTGGATAGTCGGCATCACCCGGTGGCAAGCGCCATATCGCATGCAGGTGTTCTGGTAACACCGCCATCTCCAAAATGGTAAACGGATGCGCGTTTTTCACCGTTTTCATGGCTGCACGCAAGTCATCGATATGCCGCATCAATAAATCGGAGCGCCGTTCAGCCAGATTAACAGTGAAGAAGTATGTGCCTCCCGCTGCATCGGCACGTCGTTACGCATCTGTTCCTCCACTCCTTGTGATGTTGGGTTTCATTTCATTCAGCCTAACCTACCGAGCTATTTGCAC
>JANNON010000747.1:0-2767 GCA_031399105.1 Blastocatellia bacterium
TTGCAAACCTCCATTAATGATTTTTAAGCTGAGCATTTGAAGTGCGCCGACTCGTCGGCTATTTTGTCTTTTCCGCGTGAATCCGGCAAACGATCTAAAGCGCCGACACGTCGGCGCACTCCAAAGGCTCCGCCGAACACAGCCTTAAAATGAGCCATGTGACTTTCCTAGGAAGTCTGCGTAGAATTCAACCTCGTGAATACCCAACCCGTTACTCTCAAACAAGTCGCAATTGCAGCCAGCGCGGAACTAACAGGTGACGAAAAGCTTTCCGTCACGGACGTCACGCACGACTCGCGTCAGGCCCGTCCCGGCACTCTCTTCGTGGCCATCAAAGGCGCTCTGCTCGACGCTCATAGGTTCATTCCGCAAGTAATGCAACAGGGCGCGCTGGGTGTGATCTCGGAGGAGCCGCGCCCACTTGATTTCAATGGTGCGTGGCTGCGGGTCGAGAATGTTCGCCGCGCTATGGCCATGGCTGCCGCTGAGGTTCATCACCATCCTTCGCGTGAGTTACAGCTCGTTGGTATCACCGGCACAAATGGCAAGACCACGACTGCTTACCTGATTGCCTCGATTCCCGAAGCCGCAGGTGAGCCTGTGGCGATGACCGGGACCGTTGAATATCGGATTGGAAAAGAACGCGTCAAAGCGGATCGCACAACCCCGGAATCGACCGACATGCAGCGCCTGCTGCGGCGTGCAGTCACGGAAGGCTGCCAGACTGCGGTTATGGAATCGTCTTCGCAGGCGATGGACTTTCATCGCTGCGACGCGCTGGAATACGCCATCGCTGTTTTCTCGAATCTCACGCGCGACCATCTCGACTATCACAAGACGATGGAGAACTACTGGTTCGCAAAGCAGCGGCTATTCGATGGACGACTTGGGTCCAAACCCAGAACTTCGATTATCAACCTTGATGATTCGTACGGCGTCGAGCTGGCCACCAAGTTGAAGAGCGAAGGAATGCATGTGGTCAGCTACGCGTTGAAGTCCGCTGCTGACGTTACAGCCCATGATCCCGAGTTTTCACTTGCTGGTATGCGTTTTGAACTGCGCACACCTGCGGGCAAGCGAGAATTCAAATCACCACTTGTCGGCCCGCCGCACATCTACAACACTTTGGCAGCGGTCGCGAGCGGCTTAAGCTTGGGTTATAGCCTTGACGTAATCGGCGAAGCGTTAAGCCAATGCACCGGAGCACCTGGGCGATTCGAACGAGTGCCGCACAGTAAAGATTTTGCTGTCGTAGTTGACTACGCGCACACTGACGATGCGTTGCTAAATGTGCTGCGGACTGCCCGCGAAGTGACGAAGGGAAGGATTATCACGGTATTCGGTTGTGGTGGTGATCGCGATCGTTCAAAGCGGGCGCCGATGGGTGAAGCTGCGGGGAGTTTAAGCGATGTGGTAATTCTAACTTCAGACAACCCGCGTACTGAGGATCCGCAACGAATCTTCGCCGATGCGGAACTCGGCATCCGTAATACAGGAAAGCCATATAAGATGATTTCGGATAGGCGCGAAGCGATTTTTCATGCGGTGCGGGAAGCCCGCAGCACGGATCTCGTTTTAATTGCGGGCAAGGGCCACGAAGACTACCAGATTCTTGGACGCGAAGTTTTCCACTTTGATGACAAAGAAGTAGCACGGGAAGCACTCGCAACGATCGGCTGACACTGGCAAGTTGATGTCCAAATTTTCGCTCAGGATTATTTTCTTTCTGCTCTTCGGTTGTGTGCTCGTGATCGGCGCATCGCAGATGGTTTTTCGTCATCATCGCGCGGCCGCACGCCGTGCCACTACCAACGAGGTGGCGGCGAAGACTCAAGTGCATCCCGGCTATTTGCCGCCCAGGAAGATCGCTGATCTGAAAGACCGGGCGATCAAAGAGAGCAGTGGTATGGCCGCGTCACGCACAACTCCCGGATCATACTGGACCATCAACGACTCGGGTGATGGGCCTTTTGTTTATGCGTTTGATGAAGCAGGCCAGCGCCAGGGTGTTTGGCGGGTAACCGGAGCGCGTGCACGTGATTGGGAATCGCTGGCAGCGGGACCTGGTCCTGAGCCCGGCAAGAGATATCTGTATGCCGGCGATATCGGAGACAATGACGAACGGCGAAGAGAGATCACGGTCTACCGCTTCACGGAACCGACAATTACAGCCGCCGATGCCCAGTCTACTAAGGCTCAGCCTTCGCTGACAGCAACTGCCGAGAGCCTCAGTTTGCGTTATCCGGATGGCGGACACGATGCTGAAACGTTAATGGTCCATCCGTTAACCGGCAACCTCTACGTAGTAACCAAAGTTGCTTTTGGTAACCCTCACGTTTACATGGCGCCAGCGTCAGCTTCACGCACCGAAGCAAGCACGCTCAAGGACCTTGGCGAAGTTCAGATACCGAGTCTGTTTGGCGGATTCATTACCGATGGCGCGATCTCACCAGATGGCAGCCGCGTTGCCTTGTGCGACTACCTGCGTGGCTATGAATTGCAATTGGAAAAAGGAGATTCAAATTTCGATTCAATCTGGAAACAGACGCCTGCTGCCGTCCAGCTCGGTGAGCGGAGGCAGGGAGAAGCTATTACCTACCGACTTGATGGCCGAGCTTTGATGGCGACCAGCGAAGGCTTGCCCACGCCGCTCATTCGAATCTCACGCAAATAAGAATTTACTCGTTCATGTGCGGAGCCTTTGGAGTGCGCCGACTTGTCGGCGCTTTTGCAGTGATTCCTAGAGGTGTCCGCTGGTAATGACACC
>JANNON010000756.1:0-7653 GCA_031399105.1 Blastocatellia bacterium
TCCATCGAGGGGCGCCCACGGAGGGACGCCCCTACAACTTGCCGACCACGGCCATCAACCTGCCAACCTTTCCAAACGCCGCCTTCTCCTTGCGGTAAGAGAAGAAAAGATCGGTGCGACACATGGTGCAAAACGGCGCCGTATAAATCTTCTCCTTCGGAACACCGGCTGCGACTAGTTGGTTTTGGTTCGCCTTGAACAGGTCAATACACGCGTGTCCTTCTCGAGTGGAGGTGAATAACTCGCCGGCCTCTGGATACCGTTCCTGGAAACCCTCGATCACTTCGCTACCAACTTCATAACAACAATCCCGCGCCGCGGGCCCAATCGCTACAATAAGATTCTCCGGTCGCGAGCCGTATTCCTTTCCTAATCGCTCGATCGCATACAGCCCAATGGCTGCATAAGTGCCGCGCCAGCCGGCATGTACGGCAGCAAACGAACGCGTAACCGGATCGCCGATCAGAATGGGAACACAGTCGGCGGTTTTGATTCCGGCAAGAACGTTTTGCGCATCGCTCACGACCGCGTCGCAATAGATTGATTCGCCCTCGGCGTTCTCGGCTGGTCTGGCGTCGGCGACGTCTTTCACAACACGCACGTCAACGCCGTGCATCTGCCAGCAGCCGGCGAGGGACCACTTACCGGGAAAGAGCTTGAGAAACCTCGCGCGATTCTCCAGAATGTTCTCCGCCGTGTCTTCATGAAAGCCGGCGAGGTTGAGTGAGCCTTCGGGCATTGCACTAACGCCGCCGAATCGAGTCGAGAAACCATTGATAAAGCCTGCTTGCTCCAACGGTTCACAAACTAAGGCTTGCACGCCATTATTTTTGCGCCAATAAAACCCAGCGGCCTTTAAATCGAGATCATCTGTGATTGTTTCCATTGGCATAGACATTATCGAAGTTGTGCGAATTCGCGAAGTGCTTGCCCGCACACCGCGGTTCACTGAACGCGTTTTCACCACAGCGGAACGCGCGTATTGCGACAGCCGTGGCGTGGTGGCGGCGCAGCATTACGCGGCGCGCTTCGCCGCCAAGGAAGCGGCGTTGAAAGCTTTGAAGACCGGCTGGAGCGGTGGGATCAGTTGGCAGGATGTCGAAGTGGCGGCAGAAGAGAGCGGCGCGCCGTATATTGTCTTTCGTGGACAGGCGCTCGAACTCTTTGAACGATCAGGCGCAACAGCGGCCCACCTATCCATCTCTCACACCAGCGAGCATGCAATCGCGCAGGTGGTGTTGGAGCAGGGTTGAAGTCGCTGAAAAATCTCTGGCATCGATCTAATGCCTCGCGGTAGCGCTGTCAGGTTAGCTTTTCAGTAAGACTCTTTTATTATTAACTTGTCCTGCTTGGTTCGGCTAAGCCGTCCGATGTGCGGAAGGTCTCTGACCTTCGACAGACTCCTTAAATTAAGTGGGGCTACGCCCCCACCTCACAAGGAGACTCCTCATGCCTCCCGAATTTCAAATTTCAAGAGACACTCAAGCACTATTCATCACCATAGTAGCCAAAGATCGACTTCCGGTGTTCCAAACTGACGCGATCAAATTAGTGACCTGCAACGCTCTCGATGAAGCACGCAACTCCGGCGGGTTTCTATTGTTCGCCTATGTGATCATGCCAGACCATGTTCATCTCCTCACTAACCAACCAAATACATCGGCCGACGTTCTGCGCTACATCAAGGGCATCACCGCACGACGAGTGATCGACTACTTGAAGGAGAACAACTACGAAAGCTCATTGAACAAACTGAGGCAAGCCGGAAAGCGAGGACATTCTTATTCTCTGTGGCAGCAGGAGAAGAATGTGCTCTCGGTATTCAGTGAATCGATGTTGATGCAGAAGGTGAACTACGTCCACCAAAATCCTGTACGTGCTGGACTGGCTGAGAGAGATGTGGACTATCGATGGTCGAGCGCGAGGATCTGGAAGAGGTGTCCCGTGGAAGATGAGCCGTTGAGGGTTGATCTTGACGCGATTATTTGGAGGAAAAGGGCGTAGCCCCGAAGACCTAGTAGTCTGCCAGAAGGTCGGAGACCTTCCGCACATCGGACGGCTCAGCCGTTGATCAAAGGAGAACAACTACGAAAGCTCATTGAACAAACTGTGGCAAGCCAAGTTCCTATCAATGAATTTGGTGATGCAGGTTGCCTACTTCACGCCCACCCAGAATTTTACTTCCTGCGTCTTTGGTGGGAAGCAGACTTCGTCGCTGCAGCTTTGATAACGCAGGCGCGTTTTCAGTTCGGCTCCGTCACCTTTGAAGTCCGCCGGCACGGAAATATTGAAGCGCATCACGGCCTTGCCTTCGTACACCGAAACCTTGTTTTTCGAAAACTTCAAACTACGCAACACCGCTCGCGGATAACTCACTGGTCCAACACGCAATCGCTGCTGTCCTTCTATCGTCAACTGGGTCGCAATCAGGAATTTCTCGAGTGGCTTGCTCGAGTTTACGTGATAACCAGAGGGTATCGTCATTTCGACTACGCCCTGAATTGTCCGTCCGCGTTGCGCCTTGACGACCGAAAGGTAGTTATTGACCTGGATGTTCGGTGCTGATTGAGCGCGAGCTTCCGTGCAGAAGGCAATCGAAACAGCGGTCACGATCGCCAGCAGGAGCGACGATTTCAAGAACGGTCTTAGTAGGCTGGTTTGCATCAGTTTTGGTCCAGTCAGTTTGGATTCGATTGCGTTAGCTTTAAGGTAAGACAAGATGCTCGACAACGTCGAGAGGGTTGCAATAATCAACTTTTGCTCAGGTTCCCAGCGAGTTTCCGGGTGCGCTCTGAATTTCATTCATGCTGCCGCATGCTGCCAATTGCCCGCACGCGGCATAGATATCGACACCGCGCGGCTTTCGCACAAAAGCTTTCACGCCTTTTGCTTCGAGGATTGCGCGGAAACTCTCAACGCGTTCCGGCGGCGACGCGCGATAAGGCAACTGCTCGGCTGGGTTGTGCGGAATAAGATTAACCTTCGCTTTCAATTCGTGACGATTCAGAAGATTTGCGAGTTGGCGTGCGTGTTCGTCTGAGTCGTTTACTCCGTCCAGCATCACATACTCAAAAGTGAAGCGTTCACCGGGTTTCAACGATTTCTCGAATTCAGTGCAAGCTTCGAGCAGTACCTTGAGCGGCCACTTCTTATTAATGGGCATCAGTTCGTCCCGCAGTTTGTCGTTTGGCGCTGCGAGCGAAATTGCCAGATGCGGTCGATCGACGACGGTAGCGAGCTCCAGTATCTTCGGAACAATCCCGGCCGTGGAAACAGTCACGCGATTGGGAACAATGTGAAGCCCCTGTGGTTGGGCCATCACTCGCAACGCCTTCAGCAACTCGTCGAAATTCAAGAACGGCTCACCGGCCCCCATGCCCACGAGATTGGTACCGCGTGGTGGTTTTACGCCGACGCCGTACGCGTCATTGAGCGCCACAATGATCTGTTCGACGATCTCGCCAGCGCTCAGCGAGCGAAGTAAGCCGAGCTTCGCAGTCAAACAGAAACTGCATTGCAGGGGGCATCCGGATTGCGACGAGAAGCAGATTGTGTCGCGCCGCTCTGCGGGAATGAAGACAGTTTCGACGGGCCGGCCATCGAAGGTCTTCATGAGATAGCGTCGCGTGCCGTCTTCTGAAACGTACCTGGATTCGATAGTGAGACTCGAAGCCGTGGCCGCTTCGCTGAGTTTTAGGCGAAACTCCTTTGGCAAATCGGTTATCTCGTCAAGGGAGCGCAGTCGCCGGCGTTGCAAGGCGTCAAATACCTGGCGCGCGCGGTAGGCCGGCTCACCTAGCTCGGTAACGAAACTAGTTAACTCCGGTGGCAAGAGCCCGGTTAGATTTGTCTTGGCAGTCATGTTGCGTAACGAATGATAACACTCGTGGGATTGTAGGGGTGTCCCTCAGTGGGCACCCCTCTTTTCCAAGAGAGCCCGCTACCAAATAAAAGAGGGGCGCCCACGGAGGGACACCCCTACAAAGTTGTCTATGAAAAATCTCAGGGAAGCACCGTGAATTTTGCGGAGGGCGAAAGGGCTTGTCCCGAAACTTGATCGCGAATCCGAATAGCTAACTCATAAGTCCCCGGCTCCAGAGATGTACTGTCCAGGAGATGGGCCAACGTTAATCGCTCGCCGGCGTCACTCATTCCATTCCAGTTCTCCGGTTGCTTACGCAATTCCTTGCCTTCTTTTAAAAGCACGTACTCAACTTCAACCGATGGCCGCAGCGTGGTTTGATCGGTTCCGGCGTTGTAAACCTGAAGATAGAACCCAATGGGTTGGCCTCGTCGATATGTCCCGGTTAGATTCGGAACCACCTTGTTTTGACCGATCACGAATGGCCCAACTGACGGCTGTCCGTTCATGTTTTCAAGTTTGGACGTCAACACCAGGCTGGAAACGGCGAGCTTGTTGGTGTCGAACCGCGGCACTTCAAACCCAAAGCGCTTGCTGCCGGTGGCTCCCGAGGAAATGTCTACCACTCGAACATCGACGCGATAGCGGCCGGGATTGAGAACCACTGCCTTGGCGTAAGCCGACCTTCGCTCCTTGATGTCGCTAAGTTCGTCGGGCGTAGAGGTGGTTGTGACCGAATCCTCAAAAGCACCGACGCGGCGCTCAGCGACGGTAATGATCTGGCCGTGGATGTTCAGCCGCGCAGTCGGTAGACCACCAATATCGCTAAAGACCAGATCCCGATTGTCAGTTTGGATCGTGAATGCAGCGATTACGCGATTGTCCGATTGCCGGAAGAATGCCGCGTTGATCTCGAAGTGGAGGGGGTCGTTGTCGATGGTCGGTGTTCCGGTCAGGGCGCCATCGCCAAAACGCTTGGGCTTGAACTCCGGCGCCTGATCAAGACGGTTCAGCAGATCAGATATCGCGAACGGCGAATCTTGCTCACGGCGATAGTTCGAGTTTTCATCGAAGTGCGCACCGGCCGGCATGAAAGCAACTTTCTCGTTAGGGCTCCGCGCCGTGCGGAACTCACCGGTACCGGTTGGATCTATGAATTCAATCTCAATGCCACTGCCTATTCCGGGAATGTAACGATAGAACCACTTCTCAAAAGGATAAGTGGTTACCGATTCCGCAAACTGGTTCATCGAGGTCGCGCCACCGGACGGATGAGATTCGATCTCGTCAGGCTTGCCAAACTTGATGTAGATGCGACCACGATCCGACAACCAGCCGGGCTTTCCGGATGAGTAATGCTCGTTAGCGTAGGCAATGCGTTCGTAGTATTCGGCTTTGTATTCGTTCTCCGCCGTGTCCGGATCCGGATCTCGCATGTCCCAGAAATGTTGGATGAACTTTTCGCGCTCGTCATCGGTGTTTAGTTTGTTGTAAGCGTTCAACTCAGCAGGCGTGATGATTAGCGATACGTCCTGCTTGGGCCAATCGGTAAACACACGGGCGGCTTCGGTTTTTACTTTTCGCTCCTTCTCGCCGGGTGCTTTCTGTTTTTGTTGAGAAAAGGACAGAGGAACAGACGACAGAATAAAGAGAGTGCCAACAGGGATGAAGAACTTCCTGAGAGACATACTCAGCTCCTTTGAAACTGGATTTGATAGGAGACGGCGAGAGTGCCTGGGTCGCGTTTGGCCGAACGCGACCCAGGTCCTAAGTTACTGCACAACCGAAAATTTCGCTGAAGGAGAAAGGGTCTGGCCGGAAACGCGGTCACGAATGCGAATGTCGAGTTGGTATTCGCCTGGCGCCATTCCAGAGCTATCGATCAGACGTGCAAGCGTAAGTCGCTGACCAGAATCGCTCATGCCGCGCCAGTCTTCAGACTGTTTGCCCAGTTCCTTTCCGTCCTTGATCAACGCGTATTCGACGTCAACGGATGGCCGCAGTGTGGTTTGATCGATGCCCGCGTTGTACACCTGCAGGTAAACACCAACAGGTTGGCCACGGCGATATACACCCGAAACATTCGGAATGACTTTCGTTTGACCAATTACAAACTGGCCCACTGCCGGCCGATCGACAAGACTTTCAAGCTTTGCTGCCAGCACTAAAGTCGAGGTCGAAAGCTTAGCCGGATCGTATTTCGGCACTGTGAAGCCAACGTGGCGAATGCCCGTAGCGCCCGAGGTCACATCGCGTACGATCACATCAACTTTGTAAGTGCCCGCAGGTAGCGGCAAGGCTTTCTGGTAAGCCGATTTGCGATCTTTTGCATCGGTCAATTCCTCCGGCGTCGCAGTAGTGATCACCGGATCCTCAAAAATCCCCACGCGACGATTCGCTACGGAAGTAATTTTTCCAAAAATATTGATGCGGGCCTGTTGTAGACCACCACTATCCTGAAACACCAGGTCTTTATTTTCAGTTTGAATGGTGAACGCTGTGATTACGCGCTCATCGGATTGGCGAAAGAAGTCCACGCGAATATCAAAGCTGAGCGGATTCTCTTCAACCACACCGGTATTAACAGCGGTGGCGAGATCGTTAAACTTCACTTGCGGCGGACGATTCAGATCTGCTAACAGCTGCAGCCGCGAAAACGGACTGTCTTGTTCGCGCTGATAGTTCGCCATGCCGATACCGCCGGAGCCCGCGATGCGATCGCCTTTGTCAGACAAGCCCAGTTGTTCGGACAGGGTTAAGCCCGCTCCGGGGACCATCATCATCGCGTCTTTCTCATAAGGATTGCGCGCGATGCGATACTCGCCGCTGCCGGTGGGATCGACGAACTCGATCTCGACTCCCGAACCCACGCCGGGAAGATGTCGATAGAACCAGATCTCAAACGGATAGGTCGTAGTTGAGCCGCCACCCTCGTAAGACGGGCGTTCGTATGAGCCGCCCATCGGATGGGTCTCGCGCTCGTGAGGCTTGCCATACATGATCCAGATACGACCGCGGTCCGATTTCCAACCAGGGATCCCGGACGCAAAATGCTCGTTAGCGTAAGCAATACGTTCGTAATACTCCTCTTTGAATTCGTTCTCGTCAGTGTCCGGATCGGGATCGCGCCTTCGCCAAAACTCCTCGATAAATTTCTCGCGCTCATCGTCTGTCTGTAATTTCTTAAACGCTTTGCGCTCCTCATCAGTGATGATGTATGTCACATCCTTATCGAGCCAATCTTTATAGGCCCTTTTGAGTTCGGGTTTTACATTCCGCTGCTTTTCGGACGGATCCTGGCTTCTGGGCTGCTGAGCGAACAGCGGAAGATTTCCACTCACCGAAATCGTCAGCAGCAGCGTTAGACGGAGGGCGACTTTCAGGTATTGCATTACGAAACTCCTATCGAGGTTATGAAACCGACAACCGGGAAGAAAACCGGACTGGGAACAGGGATTCTAGAGTCTAGCCAAGAACACAGTCAAGGATGCGAAAACCAGCCCTTTTCGTTGCCTTTTGGCCGCCTTCAGGGCGCTAGCTAGTCGTGCGTGGCCGGGTAAAAATCCAGGCCACAAAGATGGAAACGATGTACAAAACCATCATCGGAGCCGCAAACAGCAGCATATTCGGGATGTCACTGGTCGGAGACAAAACGGCGGCCGAGATTAGGATGACTATTAGTGCGGTTTTCCAGATTCTTACCATAAATCCGGCGGTCACCAAGCCGTTGGGATCGCGGAAGGAGGTCACGGCGTAGTACTGCGAGCCGGGGCCTACTTGGCCGAGCTTTA
>JANNON010000783.1:0-10785 GCA_031399105.1 Blastocatellia bacterium
GCTCTTTCCATCGCCATCGACCGAAACCGCCGGAGCTTCTGCGTCCCTGGTCGCTCCACAATTCAAACACTTGAGATACTTTCCAAAGCGACCGAACTTCTGGACCATCCCAACGGTTTCACACTTCAGGCAAACCTCTTCCGTGGGCGTGTCGACGTTCTTGATCCCTTTGACATAGCCTTTGAAGTTTTCGAGGTCGCCCGCGAACTTCCCGTAGAAGTCATGCATGGCGTCGGTCCACTTCAGCGTACCCTCTTCGACGTGATCGAGTTGCTCTTCCATCCGCGCGGTGTAGGTCACGTTGAAGAGATCGGCGAAGCCGCCTTCGATCAACAGATCGTTTACGGTCTTCCCGAGCGCGGTGGGATGGAACCTTCCTTCCAACTTCTCGACATACTCGCGTTCCTGAATCGTGGACATGATCGCCGCATAAGTTGAGGGGCGACCGATTCCCTTCTCTTCCAAAGCCTTGACCAACGTTGCTTCGGTAAATCGTGGCGGGGGTTCGGTGAAGTGTTGCTCGGGGGTGATCTTTTTCAGATCGAGCACTTCTCCCTTTTCCACTCGCGGCAAGGTGCGCTCGGCTTCATCATCCTCTTCGGTCTTTTCGTCGCGGCCCTCCTGGTAAAGTTTCAGGAAACCGTCAAACTTCTGCACGGAACCAGTCGCTCGGAACAGCAATCGTCCGGCGGCAATATCAATCGTAGTTTGATCGAAGATCGCAGCTGTCATCTGCGACGCGACGAAACGTTGCCAGATCAGCCGGTACAGCCGCAGCTCATCTTTGTTCAGATAGCTGGCGAGCGAGTCCGGCGTGCGGCCTACTTCGGAAGGGCGAATTGCTTCGTGCGCATCTTGCGCGTCCTTCTTCGAACGATAGTGGACAGCCTTCTCAGGCAAGTAAGGCGCGCCATACTGCTTCCCAATGAAGTCGCGTACTTCCCCTAACGCTGTGTCTGACACTCGAGTCGAGTCCGTACGCATATAGGTGATCAAACCAACGGAACCTTCCGCACCAAGTTCGACGCCCTCGTAAAGTTTCTGCGCGAGCATCATCGTCTTTTTCACGGCAAAGCCGAGTTTGCGCGAGGCTTCCTGTTGCAGCTTTGAAGTGATGAAGGGTGGAACGGGATTGCGTTTGCGTTCTTTAGTGGTGACTTCGTGAACGATGTATGACTGCTGCTGAGCTTCGGCCACAATCTCGCCGGCCGTCGCCTCGTTGTTAATCAGAATCTCGTTCTTCTTGAGTTCCTGATCGAAGCCGCTCGTCTTAACCGTCTGCTCGCCGACTCTGAAAAGCCGCGCGTCGAATGGCGGCGGCAGTTTGGCGCCGAGGTTCGCGAGAATGGTCCAGTATTCAGTCTTAACAAAGTTCTCGATTTCGCGTTCTCGTTCGACGACCATCCGCAGCGCTACTGATTGCACACGACCAGCGCTGAGTCTGCCACCAACGGTCCGGCAAAGAAGTGGGGAGACCTTGTAGCCCACTAAACGATCGAGCACGCGACGCGCTTGTTGCGCGTCAACGAGATTCGAATCGATCTGTCTCGGATGCTCAAACGCCGCGTTTACAGCACGTTTGGTAATCTCATTGAACATGACTCGAAACGTCGGCTTGGCCGGTCGCTTTGGGACGATCTCTTCGGCGAGGTGCTGGCAGATTGCTTCGCCTTCGCGGTCTGGGTCAGCCGCCAGGTATACGGCGTCAGCCTCTTTCGCAGCCTTCTTCAATTCAGCAACGATTCGCTTGTTGTTTCTTTTCCTGGTGTCAGGAATTACTTCGTAGGTAGGCTCGAAATCATGTTCGATGTCGACGCCCAGACCTTTGGCAGGCAGATCTTTGATATGGCCGATTGAGGCCTTAACAAGATAGTCGCTTCCCAAATACTTGTTTATGGTCTTCGCCTTTGCCGGCGATTCAACGATTACTAAATTTTTAGCCATCCATCCTCTTATTTCTATCCGTAACTGCCGTCACCAAATCCTCAATCAGCTTGTGAGGTTACAGCCTTCTTACAAAACACCTGCCGGGCAATGCCCGAACCAACTCTCGCATTTCGAGCGTCAGCAGCGCGGCCGTCAAGTCACTGATCGACAACTTGCTTTGACCGACCAGGGTATCAATATGCGCTGGCGTGTCGGCGCTCAGCAACTTGAAAACCGATCTTTCGTTGCCAGCCAATGCCTCGGGCACCAGCGAAATCTGATCCGCCAGCGACTTCTGCTTCCTCTTATCAAAGGGCGGCGGCAACAAGCGAGCGGCAATCTGGGGCGGTAATTCGCATGCAATGTCCTGCCACTGCTGCACCAGTTTTGCTCCCGCTCCTTTGATTAGATAGTTGGTGCCAAAAGAATTCTTAGACGTGATGTTGCCCGGCACGGCGAACACTTCGCGATTCTGTTCGATGGCCAAACGCGCAGTTATCAAGGAACCGGAGTTTTCCGCAGCCTCGACCACCAGTACTCCCAAACTCAAGCCGCTAATGATGCGGTTTCGATAAGGAAAGTTTTCCGCTACTGGTGGAGTGCGGATCGGAAACTGTGTAACCATTGCCCCACCGCCGACTAAAATCTCCTCCGCCAGCTTAGTGTGATCGCGAGGGTAAAACGAATCCAAGCCCGTTCCCAGGACCGCCACCGTTCTACCGCCCCCTTCGAGTGCTCCCCGATGGGCAGCGGCATCAATCCCTCTTGCAAAGCCGGAGACCACGGTCACACCGCGTTGTGCGAGGTCGCGTGACAACATCAAAGCCGCATTCTGTCCATAAGTGGAACAGCGACGCGAGCCAACGACTGCAACGCAGGGTTGATCGAGACATTCTGCCCAAGCCCCTCTTACATAGAGCGTGATCGGTGGATCGTAAATCTCGCGCAACAGGGGCGGGTAAACACCATCATCAAGAATCAGGACATCCGCGCCCAGCTTCTTAAGCTCGTCGCGCTCCCGATCGGCTCTGTCGTGCAGGTCGCGAGCGATGATGCTGTCCACGGCCTCAGGCGGCAAACGCAGTTTTTCGAGCTCTGCTCGAGTCGCTTCGTAAACGGCTTCAGCCGAACCAAAGCGCTCTAACAACCTGGCAGCGGCGCGAGGTCCGATGCCTGAAGTCATATTCAACGCAACCCAATCTCTAATCATGTGAGGAATTCCTATTTGCTTCGTCTCGAGCGACCTCGAGCCGAAAAACTTTTTTGAAAGATCTGATGAGCCCGGTCGTTCGCCACCTGGCTTCATTCTGGCGGAGGCGTGTAGGAATCGAACCTACCTGAGCCTGTTCTCACAGTCTCACTGACGGTTTTGAAGACCGCGCCGTTCACCAGAACAGATGCGCCTCCAGCACTCAACGTTAAAGCGTAACCGGCCCGAGCAAGACCGTGCCTCCTTAAAATCAGGCGTGGCAGGGCTGAAACCCTACGCGCGGCAAAGCAGGCTGTCAAGCGGCTCAAGGAGTGAGGCTTTGTGGGAATAGTGCCGGAGACCTTGCTTCGGTAATAAGAGATTTAGGCACTTCTAACCGGCCATCCACCAGGCAATTTGAGTTTGCTATCGCGCTTAGAATGGTCGAGGCGGACCCGGTCCCCGCTCTTTACACCGAAGGTCTTACGACCTCAAGCCCGCTCTTCACTGGGAGCGCGGACAGCCTCGTCCGCAGAACGTTGAATGCCGCGATTCTAAATCTCATTAAACTTGTTTGGGATTAGCAGTTCTGCGGACGAGGCCGTCCGCGCTCCCAGTGAAGAGCGGGCTTGAGGTCGAAACACCTTCGGTGTAAAGAGAGGTACAGGGTCCGCCTTCCTGACAGTGAGCCTTTCAAACTTGGGGGATAGATTCAGAGTAAGTGGTTATGAAATGAAAAGCGGACCACTTGACCATCGCGCTACCAGCCGCTAACATCTCCCGAACGAACGTTCGAACGTGCGATTAAAGTTAGGAATTTCTGAGGTATTGATGATCAACTTTCAGACTGCTCCCGATCAATATAAACACTGGAAACTCTCCTTCGCTGGCCCGGTGGCAAAACTCTCAATGGACGTCGCGGAGGATCAGACGCTCGCCGAGGGTTACAAACTGAAACTCAACTCGTACGACCTCGGCGTCGACATCGAACTCGCCGACGCGATTCAACGCCTGCGCTTCGAGCATCCGGAAGTTCGCGTCGTCGTCGTTACCAGTCTCAAGCCTCGGATCTTTTGCGCCGGCGCAAACATCTACATGCTCGGCACCTCTTCGCACGCCTTCAAAGTTAACTTCTGTAAATTCACAAACGAGACGCGCTGTGCCATTGAGGACGACTCGCGACACTCCGGTCGCAAATACGTCGCCGCTTTGAATGGCACGGCTTCTGGAGGCGGCTACGAACTCGCTATTGCCTGCGATGAGATCTATCTCGTTGACGACGGCAACTCGGCTGTTTCTCTTCCCGAAGTTCCTCTGTTAGGCGTGCTCCCAGGAACAGGCGGTTTAACGAGGCTGGTAGATAAAAGAAAGATTCGCCGCGATCGCGCCGACGTGTTTTCGACACTTGCCGAGGGCTTGAAAGGAAAGCGAGCAACCGAGTGGGGCTTGATCGACGACTCCTTTCCTACTAGCAAGTTTGAAGACGCAGTCGAAGCGCGCGTGCAAGAACTTGCCCGAACAAACGGAGCCACCGCGACACCCAAGGGGATCAAACTAAACGCGCTGAGTTTTGAAACAACGGAGGACTCTCGCAACTACAAGTATGTTCGCGTGCAGTTGCATCGGGAGGGTCGCTACGCTGACCTGACAGTTCTCTCTCCGGAGGGAGAACTTCCGACGACCGTGGCTGAGATCGAAAAACTCGGCGATGCCTACTGGCCGCTGCAAGCCTACCGGGAGTTGGACGATGCGTTGTTGCACCTGCGTGTAAATGAGCCTGAGATAGGTTTGATGTGTCTGCGTACTGAGGGCCGCATCGAGAACGTTCTGGCGATAGATGCCACGCTCGCCGCGAATCAAGACCACTGGTTGGTGCGGGAAATTCTGCTGAACATGGCGCGCGTGCTGCGCCGTTTGGATCTGACTGCGAA
This sequence comes from Blastocatellia bacterium, assembly GCA_031399105.1. GTDB lineage: Bacteria > Acidobacteriota > Blastocatellia > Pyrinomonadales > Pyrinomonadaceae > PSRF01. Next base: position 5,047 of record JANNON010000783.1, read on the forward strand.
GAGTTTCTTTGCATTAGTTGAGCCAGGCAGCTGCTTTGCCGGGAATTTGCTCGAGCTAGTGCTCGCATCTGATCGCAGTTACATGTTGAACAGTCCGGACAAAACAGTTGAGCTGGCGCTGAGTGACTTGAATGAAGGCGCACTGCCAATGAGCAACGGACTCACGCGACTGCAATCGCGGTTTCTTTCCGACCCAGCTTCCGCCGAAAAAGTTATCGCGCACTCGGGCCGCTTCGATACGGAAGCCGCTGAAGAGGCGGGCTTAGTAACATTTGCTCCTGATGATCTGGATTGGGATGACGAGATTCGAGTGGCCATCGAAGAGCGCACATCACTGTCGCCGGATGCGCTAACCGGAATGGAAGCATCGTTGCGCTTTGCTGGTCCGGAAACGATGGACACAAAGATCTATGGACGTCTGACCGCGTGGCAGAATTGGATCTTCCAAAGACCAAACGCCGTCGGCGAACACGGCGCACTTACTAATTACGGCAAGCCAACGCAGGCGCAGTTTGATTTTAAACGGACGTAAAAAAATAAGTACTGAGTGCTGAGTGCCGAAAACAGTTTCGAGTTTCGAGTTTCGAGTTTGACGCGCGGCGGAACTCAGCACTCAGTACTTCGGCTCGCACTGAGACTTTGAGAGACACCATGAATTTAAACGAACGCATTCCCAACAACGTCAATCTATCTGGAGACAAGCAACTGCAGCGGGCGCTGGAGAAGTGGCTGCCAAATTATCTCGACTGGTGGCGCGAGATGGGTCCCGAAGGCTTTCAGGAGAAGGACGTCTATCTCCGCACCGCAATCAGCGTCGAGCCGGACGGCTGGGCCAACTTCGATTACGTGAAGATGCCCGACTATCGCTGGGGAATCTTCCTGAAACCGGCTGAGATGGACGCAAAGATCGGTTTCGGAGACAACTACGGGCAACCTGCCTACCAGGAAGTCCCCGGCGAGTTTCGCAACGCGCTGCGCCGCATCATCGTCACGCAAGGCGATACTGAACCCGCTTCGGTTGAGCAGCAGCGCGAACTTGGCAAGACGTGTCCGTCACTCTACGACCTGCGCAATCTGTTTCAGGTGAACGTGGAAGAGGGCCGTCATCTTTGGGCGATGGTCTACCTGCTGCAAAAGTATTTTGGCCGCGATGGCCGCGATGAAGCAGATGCGCTGTTGGAACGTCGCAGCGGCAACCCAGACAAACCCCGCATCCTGGAGGCTTTCAATCAACCGTGTGATGACTGGCTCAACTTTTTCTGCTTCACGATGTTTACCGATCGCGATGGGAAGTATCAGTTGTCGGCGCTCGCTGAGTCGGGTTTCGAGCCACTCGCGCGCACTTGCCAGTTTATGCTGACTGAGGAAGCGCACCACATGTTCGTGGGCGACACTGGCATCGGCCGCGTGGTGAAACGCACTGCGCAACTGATGAAGGAAGGCGACGTGCGAGAACTCGGTGGTATCCCGCTCGACATCATTCAGCGTTACATCAATTTCTGGTACAGCTATTCGCTCGACCTGTTTGGTGGCGAGATCAGTTCAAACTCCGCAGACTTCTTCGCGGCTGGTTTGAAAGGTCGTTACAAAGAGCAGGACCAGTTCGAAGATCACAGCGCCTCGAACCAGTTCTTTACGATGAATGTTGTGGAAGACGGGCAGGTGAAGGAGCGGGAAGTGCCGCTGCGGAATGCGCTCAACGAACTGCTTCGCACCGAATACGTGAAAGACTGTGAAAAGGGGCTGGCCCGTTGGAATAAGGTGTTGGGAGACGAAGGCTCGAGCGAGCGGATCTTTCTTCCCAACAGTCGTTTTCATCGACACGTCGGAGAGTTTGCTGGGCATAACTTCGACATCGAGGGCAACCCAATTTCAAAGGAGCAGTTTGAAGAGAGAAAAACAGTATGGCTTCCCACGCTGGAAGATCGCGAGTACGTCCGGAGCCTGATGCATCCTGTTACCGAGCCGGGCAAGATTGCAAACTGGATCGCGCCGCCCGCGACGGGAATCAAGGGCAAGCCGTTTGAGTTTGAGTATGTGAGGCTATAGAAAAACGGTCTTTGGTCTTTGTCTTTGTTTTCTCGGATAAGCGAATAGATTCATTAAAACAAGCCTCCGACCTCAGAAGTCAAAGACCAAAGGCCAAAGGCCAAAGACCACCTTAGGATGAGCGAAACCACGCCCGCCCAATTACCCGACCTTTCTCGCTACGATCAGAAGCTCGAATTCATTCTGCGTACGGCGGCCCGGATATTTGCCGAAAAGAGTTATCACTCGACGTCCATGCGCGACATCTCACGCGAAACGGGTATCAGCCTCGCTGGTCTCTATCACTACTGCAAATCGAAAGAGGAGCTGCTTTACCTGATTCAGGACAATTGTTTTGGTCACGTGCTCGATCGGCTGAAAGAACGACTTACCACGACGGGCAATCCCCTCGAGAAGCTGCGCATCTTTATTGAAAACCATCTCGCTTTCTTTGCCGCCAACATGGCGGAGATGAAGGTGTTGTCACACGAGTCAGCGTCGCTCGCAGGGGAAATGCAACAGAGTGTTTCCGGTAAGAAGGAAGAGTACACGCGAGTCGCCCGCAAAATTCTCGGCGAAGTGCAGCAGACGCTGCCCAAAGAAGCGCGGCCAATCGATCTTACCGTGGCGACTTACGCAATCTTCGGAATGATGAACTGGATTTACAATTGGTACGATCCCCGTGGTCCATTGACGGTCGCCCAACTAGTCGAAAACATTACTCGGCTTTGCTTGTTAGGATTTCTGGGCGAGCACTCCGAAGACATGATGATTACCAGTTCACTCGAATCTGAGCGACCAAGTGTCTGGCGAGTTTGAGTCAACGCCAGATAGCCTCTGATGGGAGTTTCGCGGCTCTGCCGCATCCCTTGCGGTACGCCTATGGCTTACCGGGCAACTTGCTTTAAATTTGCGAGGCTACGCCTTGCCCTTATCGAGCGACCGCAATGTTGATCTCGAGGCAAAGCCTCATTAAATAAACGAGGTTCAGCGGTAAGCCATAGGCTTACCGCAAGGAGCACGGCACAGCCACGATTTCGGATAGCTGAAAACCAAATCAAAATTGCTTACGTCTATGCGACTTCGAACCACTCTTCTCTTATTCATCCTTCTTGGCTTAACAACCGCCTGCCAGAAGGAGCCTCGCGTCGCACAACCGCCAGCACCAACTCCAATTCAGACAGCGACGCCGGTGGACTCAAGCATCCTGATCCCCGCCGCAGCGGCCGGTGATACCGTCAAGGTGAAACAGCTTCTCACTGAAGGTGCGGACGTAAATGTGCGCGGCGCCTCCGGTAACACGCCCTTGATGGAAGCGGCCTATGGTAATCATCTGGAAGTCGTCCGGATGCTGCTCGACAAAGGCGCAAACATCGCGCTCAAGAAGAGTGATGGCGAAACCGCGATCTCGTTTGCTCGCAACGGAAATCACAAAGAGGTCGCTGAAATGCTGGGCCAGGTGGATCAGCTCATCACGGCCAGCGGACAGGGCGACTTGAAAATCGTGACCGAGGTCATGGATAAGGGTGCGAGTATTAACGGTCGCGGCGAAGGCGGTCGCACCGCGTTGACCGAGGCCGCGTTCGGTGGACATGTCGACATTGTTAAGCTGCTGCTGGATCGCGGCGCGGATGTCGCAGCGAAGAAAGATGACGGAGCGACCGCGCTTTCCATCAGTCGCGGCGCGACAAATCAACGGATTACTGCAATGCTCATTGAAAAAGGTGCAAAGTAAAATTTCACGAAAGAATGGAAGGCAACAGTGCAAACCCAGGCTGCTGAAAAAAGTTTAATTGAATATCGGACCGACTATGGCGTCGCAATGCTTACGCTCAACGATCCGCCGGCGAACACTTATACCTACGAGATGATGCAGGATCTCGATCGTGCGATTCTAGCCGCCCGTATGGATGACGCGGTGCAGGTAATTGTTTTGACGGGCAACGGCGAAAAGTTTTTCTCAGCCGGCGCCAACATCAACATGCTCGCGAACGTCACGCCGGCTTTCAAATACTATTTTTGTTTGCACGCCAACGAGACGCTGTGCCGGCTCGAGCAAACACCGAAACTTGTGATCGCCGCAATCAATGGTCATTGCGTCGGGGGCGGATTGGAAGTCGCGTTGGCGGCCGATATTCGCCTCGCGCGACGCGGCGCCGGGAAGATGGGACTTCCGGAAGTTTCGCTGGGCGTTCTGCCGGGCACGGGAGGCACGCAGCGACTCGCACGATTGGTTAGTAAATCAAAGGCCATCGAGCTGATGGCTACCGGAGAACTTTTCGACTTCGAAACGGGACGGGATTTAGGAATCGTGAATCATCTTTACGAAGCCGACTCGGGTGCTTCGTTCATGGACCAGGTAATGGCCTACGCGCGGCAGTTCACTACCCCAAACAAAGCGGCGCTCGCTGTTGGTCGAATCAAACGGGCGGTACAAACCGGCGCGGAGATTCCTTTCGAGTCTGCGCTAGCGTTAGAGCGAGAACTCCAACAGCAATTATTCCAATCGGAAGATGCGAAAGAGGGGCTGGATGCGTATGCGGGGAAGAGGAAACCTCAGTTCAGAGGGAAATAGGTTTGCTGGTCCGTTGTCAGTTGTCCGTTGTTTTTCTGATCAAGAGCTTAAGGTTTTAAACTTAGTGCTTAGTGCTTTGAACTTTGAACTTTGTGCTTTGAACTTTGCACTTTGAAGTTTGTCTTTGAGCCTCCAACCCTGGGACTTGCTCTTAGAGGGACGTGGCCATCTGAGATCTGAGATTATCTGAGATCTCAAATCTCAGATCTCAAAAGCAAGACCAAAGCACAAAGTACTAAGTACCAAGCACCAAGCTCCTAGTGCCGAAACCAACAACTGACAACGGACCACGGACAACTGACCCCGGACAATTCTTTATGGACCACATCCAAGTCAAAAACGATTCCGGCATTGCGACGATTACGCTGAATCGGCCCGAAAAGCTGAACGCGTTGATTGGCCACATGCGTCGCGATCTCGCGGAAGCGCTTGAGCACGCCGGGAGCGACCGCACGGTCCGCGTGGTTGTCATCGCCGCACTTGGGCGAGCCTTTTGCGCTGGCGGCGATCTTGCATTCATGGCGGAACTGATTGAGAAGAACGACTCGGAGGAGTTTGCGCGACTACTCGGCGCGGCGCGCAGGGTGGTGTTGGCGATAAGGCAGATGACGAAGCCGGTGATCGCAGCCGTCAATGGACCAGCGTCGGGCGCGGGATGCAATTTAGCCCTCGCGTGCGATCTTCGCATTGCAACCACCAATGCGACATTCAGTCAGTCTTTCGTAAAAGTCGGACTACATCCCGATTGGGGCGGCACTTACTTTTTACCGGGCCTGGTGACACCGAATAAGGCCTGCGAGATGTTCTTTCTGGGCGACTCGATCGACGCGGAAGAAGCCTTGCGATTGGGCATCGTGAACAAAGTAGTTGCGCCCGCTGAACTCGAAGCTACTACCCTCGCGCTGGCTGAACGACTGCGCGATGCCGCTCCAGTTTCGCTTGCGGCTGCCAAGCAGGCGATCTACATGAGGCAAACTGCCGATCTTGAAGACATGCTGCGTTATGAGACTGAAGCGCAGATGCGCTGTTTCAACTCGGCGGACGGGCAGGAAGGCATTCGAGCCTTTCTCGAAAAGCGCGAACCCAAATTCACGGGACGCTAGCGTCGGATTGTAGGGGCGTCCCTCCGTGGGCGC
>JANNON010000833.1:0-2127 GCA_031399105.1 Blastocatellia bacterium
CTGGTTGAGTGAATGTCGATCCCCACCCGCTACCGCGCGGTGGTACTGACCTCATTGCGCGCTGGTTGAGTGAATGTCGATCCCCCCACCCGCTACCGCGAGGGTGGTACTGACCCCATGGCTCTGCGCAGCATTCATCGCCCAACTCAAGCATCACTGCCTCGCATCGTTTGCCTTACAATTAGTGAAGCGCTGAAAACAGTGAGAGACTAAATGAACGATGAAAAAGAGTGAGGGACGGGACAGAAGTGCTGAGTCTGATGATACTGATGCTTTGTTCAGGCTCCCGTTGGCCGAATTCACAGCAGCGCGCAACGCGCTGGCCGCACAGCTGAAAAAGAGCGGGCGTGGCGATGATGCGGCTCTCGTGAAGGCGCTCGGGAAGCCCACGGTTTCAGCATGGGCCGTGAACCAACTCTTTTGGAATCATCGTGAGGAATTCGACCGGCTGCTCGCGTCAGGCGAACGCTTCCACAAAGCGCAGGCATCCGGAAAGGTGGCCGACATGCGCACCGCTCTCGACGCTCGGCGCGAATCGCTCACAAATCTTTCAGATCTGGCAGCGTCGTTGTTGGAGAGCGCTGGTCACAGCCCTGCACCCGACACTGTCCATCGCGTCACAACAACTCTCGAGGCAGTGTCAGTTCCCCGATCCCACGCATCTCGTTCGGATGCTCCACGTCCCGGGCGTCTGACCCACGACGTCGATCCTCCGGGTTTCGAGTCATTCGGCTCATTCGTTCCAGCCGCGGGCACGACGAAGTCGACGGAACCGCTGCGGTTGGTTGTCTCACAAAAGTCCAAAAGTGCCGGCACGACCTCACTGCCAAAGGGGACGCCGGACCGCGACGTAATTCAGCGTGAAGACGCGCGCAAGGCGAAACTGGCTGCGGCGAAGAGTTCATTGCAGCAAGCTAAGCGTTCGCTAGCCGAAGCGCGAGCCAAAGAACGGAGTTTGGAGGCAGCACAAAAGAAAGCAGACGAAGAGGCGAAGAAGGCCGAGAAACACAGACGCGATATCGAAGCGAGCTTAAAGAAAGCAGAAGCAGCCGCGGAAGCTGCGGCGCAACGCGGGCAAACAATCGAATCCGATTTAGAAGAGGCGGCGAGTGCAGTTAAAGACGCGGAGCGCAAAGTCGCAGAAGCATCGAAAGACCTCGAGTCATTGCTTCGTGGTTGATATCGGGTGGGCCGCCGGGTTTTTCAGGGAAATCATTTCCTCAAGCCGTTCGAACAGTAGGAGGTAAAGCAAGATGTGTTTGGACGATGATTGTGGCGAAGAGATTGATCGCAGATCTTTTCTTGCCGCCGCTACAGCAACCGTTGCCAGTCTAACTTTGTCTGAGCGGTTCGCTAGCGCCCAGGACAAGCAACCTGAAACGCGCGTACTCGACGATCCGAAGATCACACACGGTCGCGTCGTGTTCAAACACAATGGCGTAGACACGATTGATGGATTCCTCGCACGGCCCAAAGCGGAAGGCGTCTATCCGGCAGTGCTTGTGATTGCGGGAAATAAGATCTCCGAAGAATATATTCCGAACACCTGCGCAGCATTGGCTGTGGCGGGGTTTGTCGGTTTGGCGCCAAACATCTTTCATCCCTTACCTGATGCCGCACCGCGTGCCGAATACGACAAGTACCTTGCAAAGCACACCGAGGCCGACGTTCTCGACGACATACAACAGGGAATTACCTATCTGAGAGCGCAGACATTTGTTGGTCCCTTTGAAAGTCGCCCACTTGGTGTCATCGGATTCTGCTTTGGCGGGCGCATCGCGATGCTTTTGGGAGCACGTTCACGCGACATCGCGGCGGTGGTTCCTTACCATCCGGGAGTGATGAAGCCGGAGGAGCTTACGCGTCTGCATGTTCCGGTGCAGATCCATCACGGGTCGGCCGATAGAGCAGTGTCGGTGACAGAGAGTCAAAAGGTCGAGAAGGTATTGAAGCAGCAGAAGACTACGGTTGAACTCTTTGTGTATGAAGGCGCCGATCACGGATTTCTTGCCTACACTCGTCCGATCTACAAACCAGACGCAGCAAAACTCGCATGGACCCGCACCACGCAGTTTCTGAATCAATATTTGCGATGAGTTGCCTCGTGAACGCTGCGACTTCTGGCGG